>JAODNG010000441.1 GCA_025465385.1 Pseudonocardiales bacterium | reverse complement strand
TCATCCAACCGCGGCCTGGACCACCCAGGCCGCCCGCAATCTACTGATGGATCTCGATGACCAGGTCAGCGCGTTTCGCTTCCTGATCCGGGACCGGGATGCCAAGTTCACCGATGCTTTCGACGACGTGTTCGCCTCCGAAGGTATCAACATCATTAAAAGCCCTCCCCGTAGTCCCCGGGCAAACTGCTACGCGGAACGATTCATCGGCAGCGTCCGCGCTAAATGCACCGACCGGATGCTGATCTATCACGAACGACACGCCAACGCCGTCCTGAACCAGTACGTGCGCCATTTCAATGACCACCGGCCGCACCAGGGCCTTAACCAGCATCCGCCGACCTACGATCCGGCCACTGTGATTTCCCTCGATGCCCCGATCCGACGCCACCGAGTCCTCAGCGGACTGATCAACGAGTACCGGCGCGCAGCCTAACCAACCACAGAAAAACACCAGGCCACAGACCTGCATCGCGTTTTGGCACCGCACACGCCCTATGGTCTCCGCTGGAGACGAGTCTCTGCGTCCCTTTTGGCCGGATGTGCGACAGCCAACGATGTTGGGTTGTACCGGCGAGCCGGCTGTCACCCTCAGCTACGGAGGGGGTCACCTCCGAGCGTGGCACACGGGCACGACATCGACAACTTTTTGTCGATCGGATGATCCCAAGCGCCTAGCGTCATCTGTGATCACAGACCATGAAGGCCGAAGCCCGTCTTCATCTGACCTTGAGCGCATGTCCCACGCTCACCTCTGGGTGCAAGTCCAGCGTCCCGTCATCGACGAGGGCAACCCATCCGATGGCAAAAGTGGCTCATCGACGGTGCTGGTCCGCGAAGTCGGCGGGGTCGGTTTCAAGAGATGGCTGCCCGGGCTCCAGCAGCTCCTCGTCATCCTCGTCGAGATGGATAATCGAGAGCTGCTGCTCAGCCACGTCCAGCTCGGGGTCTTCGATGCCCATTCCGGTGCTCCCTGTCGATAGTGTCCGGTCGCTGACTGACTACTCGGCCGTCTGATCCGAGCACTTCCGCCGAAGCGGACCGCGGGAAAAAGTCAGGGTCTGGGCTCTTGCCTCGGTAGGCTAGTCAGCCCAACCGGCGGTCCCGGTGGCGGGGGTTCCAACGCACTCCGTCCTACCTTAACAACCCGATCAGGACTCGCCCGCATCTGCTAATCGCGCGCCCTGCAGCCCTTTCCAAGCTGGCTGCACAGATGATCATCGTCGCCGAACCGTCAGTGAAACCAGCGCGACCAGTCCGTACGGGTCGACCCCACCGACGCGTAACCGCTGCTCAGCGGCACAAAACGACACTCACAGACACACGGACGCACCCCAATCAGCATTCACACCGAAGAGAACAATCGAACCGAACACAACCCAGTGCCTCCGGCGGGCCTTCGCTCCGGGATGGCCCCAAGGCTGGGCGCGGACAGCGGTGGGTCACCAGGGGCGCGAGTATCCCGCCACGTCACCGCCAGAGGCGTAGTGGGCCAGCGGGACGAACCCGCCGACGCGACGGGATACCCGCTTCGGCCCCACCTGTCCTGCGGCCAAGGCAATCAGCGTCGTACTGTCCGCGTGCTGTTAGGAGCGGTCAATAGCGGTCACCTGCGACGCGCTGAGGTGCAGATCGCCCGCAGGTCAGCGGTCATCACCTGGCACGGTAGGCAGATTCCCAAGCTCCCAACCACGCCCACGTGCCTCCGGCGGGCTTCGGCTTCGGGATGGTCCCAGGACTGGGCGAGACAGCGGTGGGTCACCAGGGTCGCGGGTATCCCGTCGCGTCGGCACCCAGAGGCGTAGCAGACCAGGGGCAGGCGTCCAGGTCGTTCATCGGGTGCGGTGCTCCACCTAATGGCCCCTGCCCCTGGTCTGCTTCGAGGCAAGCTCGCCGACGCGACGGGATACCCGCTCTGCCGCGGGTCGCGTTGACACCCGCCGCGCTGGGCAGCGATGCGTTGCTTTAGTCAGTCCCGCGTTCGGCAGACACCTGTGTACGCACTGCTCCGAGTAGGGCATGATCAAATCTCGTGGGGCCGTCATGGTCACGTGTCAGACGCACAACTCCTGGAGCAGACATGTCCAATAGACAGACCGGCACAGTGAAGTGGTTCAACGATGAGAAGGGGTTCGGTTTCATCACCCCTCAAGGCGGAGGAGACGACCTCTTCGTGCACTTCAAGGCGATCGAATCGGACGGTTTCAAGTCCCTCAAGGAGGGGCAGACCGTGTCATTCGTCGCAGAGAGAGGGCAAAAGGGCATGCAGGCTGCGGAGGTTCGGACCGAATGACCCGCTGACGGCTGGCCGCCCCCGCAGAGGCCGACGGCGGGGTGAGATTTCCACGCTTCCAGCAGAGGTGATCTTGGTTCGTGCCCCCCGTGTGCCCGTTCGCACGGGGACTCACGGGGAACCACGGGGAACCACGGGCGATGACGGACAGAATCTCACGGACCATGCACCAGAACGTCTCCCAGCTCACGCAGCGTTACGGTCCGCTCCTTTGCAAGGCGGGGTCGGGCACGGTGTGCCGTGCCACTCGCGTGCCACACGACGGGGTCAGCGCTGCCACACTCTCCGCGACTACCTGGACTGGCCGGCAAGGGGCTCGTAGGACCGCAGGTGACAAGCAACTCCCGTTGACAGATGAAATAGATGACACCACCAAGCTGAAATAGATGACACCACCAAGCCAATCGTGCGATTGGGGGTGTAACCGGGGGCCTACGTCAGCGTCTTGGACGCGGTTAGGGAATGCGAGGGCCGACGTTGATCAAGGTGGTCGTGGTCGTCACAGACTACCCACAGGGTGCTCTCGTCAGCCTCGATGGTGACGATTCGACTCGTCGTCAGATACGGCTACCGCGGCCTGAGGATGGCCTGGGTCGTGGGGGTGGGCACAGGTCGGGTAGCGCTCCGGTAACAAGGTAGACAATCCGGCGGGCCACGGTCACGGCGTGGTCGGCGTAGCGCTCGTAGAACCGGGCGAGCAGGGTGATGTCCACCGCGCAGCTCACACCGTAGGACCACTGCGGTGCCGTGAGCGCGGTAAATATGTGGCGGTGCAGGTCTTCCATTGCGTCATCGTCACGCGCCAGTTCGGCGGCGAGCTCAACGTCACGGGTGCGGATCGCGTGCCCGGTATTCTCCGCGATCGCGACGGCTAGCAGTCCCATCTCAGCGAAGTAGGGCTGGATCTGGTCGGGCAGCGCGGGCTGTGGGTGGCGAAGCCGGGCTGTCTTCGCGACGTGCAGCGCGAGGTCGCATGCGTTCGAGGTCGGCGGCGGAGTGGATCGCGGTGACCACGCTCCGCAGATCGGTGGCCACGGGTGCGTGCAGCGCCAGCAACCTGACCGCTGTCTCCTCAGCCTCCGCCCGCCGCTGGTCAACCAGCAAGTCCTGCTCAATGACCCGCTCGGCCAGCGTGAGATCGACCCGCAGCAACGCGGCCGTGGCCTTGCTCATCGCCTCGGCGACCAGCCCGGCCAGGTCCGCGAGATCCTCGACAAGCCGATCGAGCTGCCGGTGGTAAACCTCGCGCACGACCAACCGCCTAGGTAACCAAGACGACCGAGCGCAGGGTGAGACAGCCCAAGCCATCCGCCCGAGTCACACTGACCCGGCGGCACGGTGGCAGTGGTGCGGACTCCCGCGACGCAACTCGACCTTCATTTGCCGCTCTGGTCCGCTGCCCTCATGACCACACCGCGAGCCCCACGGCGCGGCCGTCTGCGTCCCGTTGGACCTCCATCATCCCCTGCACCGCGTCGCGGTTGATGCGCCCGTAGACGTGCGGGAACAGAGTGCTGGGGGCGACGCCGGGGGGCGGCACCGGGGAGGCGGCCTCCCAGCGGACTATCGCGTCGAGCTTGTGCTCGTCGATGAGCAGCACCATGAGCATGCCGGGAGTGTCGCGGTAGAAGGCGCTGGCGACGGCGAGGGTGATGGGCTCGTCGGGGGAGCAGTGGGTAAAGCCTTCCTCGGCGAGGGACGCGGGCGCGTAGGACCGGTCGGGGACCGCGAGCCAGTCGTCGAACGCAACCACGTGGAAGATCATGAACGCGGTTATACCAGGCTGCGACGTGGTCCGCTTGAGGTCAAGATCGACGCATCGCTCCCGCAGCGGTTCGCCTAATCGGTGCCGGTTGTGCCGGGCACCCGACGGGATGCCACACAAGCCCCAGCGTGCAAGATCACCCATGATCGTCCGGCAGCAGCAGGCATTACGACCTCCGGCACGCAGCCGGGCGCTAGGGCGCATATAGGGCGCGACTGGCCGTGAACAGCCGGACACGGTAGGACAGCGCCGGACACAACGAAAGTAGGACCACGACCGTGTTCGTGCTGGTCAGGAACCATGCTGGGTGGCGGGTCAAGGATTCGAACCTTGGAAGGCATCAGCCGACGGATTACAGTCCGCTCCCATCTGCATTTTCGCAGGTCACAGCGCGGTGTATGAACGAGGTTTGACCTGGTCGACCTGCACTCCGCGCTCGGCCAGCAGCTCTTCAACATCGCGATACGAGAGTCCGTAACGGAGGTACCAGCGCACTGCGAGCACGATCACCTCCCGCGGGAACCGGAAGCCAGCGAACGCCGATCTCGGCGGGAGGACCGGACGAACACGGCAGCTGCGGCGCATGCGCTTGAGCATGCCGAACGACGTCTTCCCTCTATGCAACAGTCCCTTCCGGACTCCTGCTCATGTCACGATCCGTTGAGTACCGCGGACTCGGCATCGGTGAACAGGCGCGACCGGATGAGGAAACGCACGCCCTCCGGTGCCTCGACCGAGAACCCGCTGCCCCGGCCCTTCACCACGTCGACAGTGAGATGGGTGTGCTTCCAGTACTCGAACTGTGACTGCGACATCCAGAACGACACGGGCTCGATCCCCTCGACCTGCAGGTCACCGAGGTGGACGTCCACGCCACCGATCTTGAAGTCACCGTCGGGGTAGCACATCGGTGAGCTCCCGTCGCAGCACCCGCCGGACTGGTGGAACATCAGCGGGCCGTGCACCGCCCGGAGACGACGGAGCAGGTCCGCCGCCTTCGGGGTCAGCGCCACGCGGGCCGGTACGTCAGTCATCGGTCACCGTCACCCATCAGAAGAAGCCCTGGGCGTTGGGTGAGTAGCTGACCAGCATGTTCTTCGTGTTCTGGTAATGGTCAAGCATCATCTTGTGGTTCTCCCGGCCGAAGCCGGACTGCTTGTAGCCGCCGAACGCCGAGTGCGCCGGGTAGGTGTGGTAGTTGTTCACCCACACCCGGCCTGCCTGGATGTCGCGCCCGGCCCGGTAGGCGGTGTTGCCGTCGCGGGACCAGACCGCGGCACCGAGGCCGTAGAGCGTGTCGTTGGCGATCGTGATGGCGTCGTCGTAGTCGGAGAACCGCGCGACCGAGACGACCGGGCCGAAGATCTCCTCCTGGAACACGCGCATCGCGTTGTTACCCTCGAAGATCGTCGGCTGCATGTAGTAGCCGCCCGACAGCTCCCCACCGAGGTCGGAGCGCTCGCCGCCGGTGAGGATCTTGGCGCCCTCTTGGCGGCCGATGTCGATATAGGACAGGATCTTCTCGAGCTGGTCGTTCGACGCCTGCGCGCCCATCATCGTCTCGGTGTCGAGCGGGTGGCCCTGCGTGATCTGCTCGGTCCGCTTGACGCACTGGGCCAGGAAGTCGTTGTACATGCCGCCCTGGATCAGCGCGCGCGACGGGCTGGTGCACACTTCGCCCTGGTTGAGGGCAAACATCGCGAAGCCCTCGAGGCACTTGTCGTAGAACGAGTCCTGCGCCGCGGCGACGTCGTCGAAGAACACGTTGGGGCTCTTGCCGCCGAGCTCCAGGGTCACCGGGATCAGGTTCTCGGACGCGTACTGCATGATCAGCCGCCCGGTCGTGGTTTCACCGGTGAAGGCGATCTTGCGGATCCGCTTGTTCGATGCCAGCGCCTTGCCCGCTTCCACCCCAGGATCCACCGCATCGAGCTGTTGTGGGCGCTCGCGCTGGTCGTCGGTTTGGCGGGTTTCCTGGTCGTGGCCACAGCGGGCGTTCCCGCGACTCATGAGACCACCGATTCAGGGCCGGCGATCGCCGCTGGTCTGCTCGCGGTCGGTGCGGCGGCGGTGTGTGTTCTGGTGGCGCGCGGTCGCCAGCGCGCTACCGCGGCCGCGTTGCTCGGCGTTGCCACTGGTATCGCCTTCGCCGGTACCGCTACCTTGATCAAGGCCTGCACCAGCCTGCTTGCGCACAGTCCGATGGCGGTGGTCACCAGCTGGCAGCTCTATGCGCTGCTGGCCGGCGGCGCGATGGGCCTGCTGCTCAACCAGCTCTCGTTTCAGGCCGGCCCGCTCTCAGCGAGCCTGCCCGCCATTACCGTGGTCAACCCGCTGCTCGCAGTGCTGCTCGGGGTGATGGTCTACGACGAGAACCTGCGCCACACCCCCTGGGCCATCGCCACCGAAGCCGGGTTCCTCGTTCTATTCACCGCGGCGGCGTTCGCGCTGACCCGCCACCAGACGGCCGATGCCGAACCGCCACTAGCCGAGGATCCACACACCCGCCGGAGATGACAGCGAGAAAGTTTGTCAACTATTCCGCCTCTGGGCTACACCGTGCGTGTGGCACGGACCGGTGTGGTGTCGGTTGTGCCGTCGCGGATGACCGGTCTACTGCGAAACCCACGACATTCGGCGAGGCCACCAGCTCTATGGAATTGATTCAGATGTCAGCCCGATACGTCTGCTCCGACAGGGAGGGGGTACATCGCAGCCCCGCCTGGGGTACGGTCTCGCCGCAAACGAGGTGTTCGTGGGCGGTCTGCCATACGCCACACGGCGCGCTACGACGGCGCCAGCGCTTCGAACACTCCCGACAGCGGCCCCGCGGATCCGGCGCATGGGCGGCGAGCACAGCGCACCACCCGGAGGTCAGCCGGGGCAGCTCACTACGCGCCACCGACAGCAGCGACCCGTTGTCGGCGTTGCTTGCCAGCTCATCAAGCTTGTCGAGCCTATCCCACACACCCTGCCGCAGGATCTGACCCGAAACCCGCTTCACCTCGCTACCCTCCCACCGTCCCCGCCGTGTCGGGGTAATCCGCCACACGGTCCGATCACGCA
>JAODNG010000420.1 GCA_025465385.1 Pseudonocardiales bacterium | reverse complement strand
GGTCGCTATCAGTCACCGCACAGATCTTCCCCGAGACGGCACAGTTCATGCGGCAAACGGGGTACTTGTTCGGTGTCCTATGCGCCAGAGAGGAGGGTCCAGTGCGGCTGCGACGCGTCGAGCCCAGCGATCCCGGATACACCCGGCGTCGTCGTGGCCGGGGTTTCAGCTATCACGACGAGGACGGCGCTGTGATCACCGATCCGGCCACGGTGGCCCGGATCCGCGCTCTCGCGGTGCCCCCTGCGTGGCGCGATGTGTGGATCTGCGCGCTTCCCGGTGGCCATATCCAGGCGGTGGGCACCGACGCAGCTGGGCGGCGCCAGTACCGTTACCACGACGAGTGGCGACGCCGCCGCGACGCCGCCAAGCATGACCGGGTACTGCGGCTGGGCCGGCGGCTCCCCGTGGTGCGGGCACAGATCCGCGAGCAGCTCGACGATCGCGGGCTCAGCTGTGATCGGGTGCTGGCCGCAGCCCTGCGGATGCTCGACATCGGGGCGTTCCGGATCGGCGGCGATGAGTATGCGCCCGGTCCCGAGGCGGACGAGGGCAGCTTCGGCCTAGCTACTGTGCGCCGCGAGCACGTGCGGCTTCGGCGCGACAGTATCGAGCTGCGGTACCCGGCCAAGGGTGGCATCGATCAGGTGATCACCTTGCAGGACCCGGCCCTGCACGCGGTGGTGCGCGCGTTGCTCCGGCGCCGTGGCGGCGGTGAGGACCTGCTGGCCTACCGGACCAAGCAGGGTTGGCACGACGTGTGCGCCGCGGACGTCAATGCCCGGCTCAAGGAGTTGGCCGGTGCCGAGTTCAGCGCCAAGGATCTGCGCACCTGGAACGCGACGTTGCTCGCCGCGGTCGTGCTCGCCGAGGGCGCCGCTCGTGGTGTGCCCAGCTCCCAGCGCAGCCGCGCGCGGGCGATCAACGCCGCACTGGACGCGGTGGCCGAACACCTGGGTAACACCCGGGCAGTCGCGCGAGCGTCCTACGTGGATCCGCGCGTGCTCGAACACTACGTCGAGGGCCGGACGGTCCTGGCCGCGGTGCGCCGCGCTGGAACCTTCGACCTCGTCGACGAGCAGGTCCGCACCCGCCTTGAACGAGCCCTACTGCGCCTGCTCCGAACCTAGAAACTGCTCGCCCTCCCACGCTCGCATCCTCCCCTAGGGATGATCAGGGTTGCAGGAGGATCTTGATGGCGCCGTCTTGCTTCTTCTGGAAGATCTCGTATGCCTGCGGGGCTTGAGCCAACGGCAGCTTGTGGGTAGCGAAGCCTTCTACACCGAGCGGGTCGCCGTCGGTGAGCAACGGCATAATGTCGGGCACCCACCGCCTGACGTTCGCCTGCCCCATCCGCAGCTGGATCTGCTTGTCGAAGATCGTCAACATGGGCAGCGGATCGGTCATGCCGCCGTAGACGCCGATCACCGAGATCGTGCCGCCCCGGCGCACGATGTCGATCGCCGTATAAAGGGCGTTGAGCCGGTCGACGCCGGCTTGCTGCATCAGCGGCGCCGCTACCGCATCGGGGAGCAGACCGGCCATCTGCTGGGCGATCTTCGCACTGGGTGACCCGTGCGCCTCCATCCCGACGGCGTCGATGACCGCGTCCGGCCCACGGCCGCCGGTCATTCCACGGATCACGTCGCCGAGGTCATCCTGGTGCTCGCGCAAGTCGAGGACGTCAATGCCGTGCAGTCGAGCGCGCGCGAGGCGTTCGGGCACCAGGTCGACGCCGATCACCCGCTGCGTACCCCGATGCCGGGCGATCCGGGCGGACATGTCACCGATCGGCCCGAGACCGAGCACCACGATGCTGCCGTCCTTGGGGATCCCGGCATACTCGACCGCTTGCCACGCGGTGGGCAACACATCGGACAGATAGACGAACCGCTCGTCGGGTAGACCTTCGGGCACCACGATCGGCAGCGTGTTGCCGAACGGGACCCGGAGGTATTCGGCCTGGCCGCCCGGCACCTGCCCGTAAAGCTTGGTGTAGCCAAACAGCGCGGCCCCCATTCCCTGATCCTTGACCTGGGTCGTCTCGCACTGTGAATGGAGTCCCTGCGCGCACATGAAGCACGTGCCGCAGGAGACGTTGAACGGGATCACGACGCGTTGACCGGGATGGATCTCGGTGACGCCGGGGCCAACCTCCTCCACGATGCCCATCGGTTCGTGGCCGAGAATGTCACCCTCGCTCAAGAACGGGCCGAGTACCTCGTACAGGTGCAGGTCGGATCCGCAGATGCCGGTCGTCGTGATCCGCACGATCGCGTCGGTCGGGTCTTCGATCTTCGGATCGGGGACCGTGTCGACGCGGATGTCACGCTTGCCGTGCCATGTCACTGCCTTCATTTGCGTTCTCCTGACGCTCCGGTCGGTTCGACCGGGCATACCCGCTGCGGAGCACGGGTACTCCCGGGTATGTCAGATCTAGCCGAGCTGCGTCGGAAAGCAGCGGGGTGCACGGCATGTGAGCTCTACGCTGACGCGACGCAGACGGTCTTCGGCGCGGGGCCCCCCGGTGCGTCGACGGTGCTGGTCGGCGAGCAACCCGGCGATCGGGAGGACATCGCGGGTGAGCCGTTCGTCGGCCCAGCCGGTCGGGTGCTCGACCGAGCGCTGGAGCGGGCCGGGGTGGCCCGAACCGACGTCTATGTCACCAATGTGGTGAAACACTTCCGGTTCCGGCGCGAAGACCGCCACGGCGGAAAAGGCACAATCCGCATCCACCGCACCCCCGGGGTCGAACACGTCCGGGCCTGCCTGCCCTGGCTGCATGCGGAACTCGCCGCGGTAGGTCCGCAACTGCTCGTTACGCTCGGGGCGACGGCTGCCAAGGCGTTGCTCGGCATGTCGTTTCGCCTCACCCAGCACCGCGGCGAGGTACTGGCGTACGCGGAGTTGCCGCTGGTGGCCACGATCCATCCGTCCGCCGTGCTACGTGGCCCCAAGGACCGCCAAGCCGAGATGTTCGATGAGCTAGTCGCCGACCTGGAGCTGGCCGGCCGCACCCTCAGCGGCCTTGGAAGAGGTGGTTAGCGCCCGAATCCGGGGACTGGTGCTCCGCCGCGTACTCGCGCTGGCGAAGCGGAAGCAAGAACCACAGCACGCTGAAACCGACAACGGTCAGCGCACAAGCCAGGGTGGCCTGCCAACCGCCGAGTACCACGTCGGCCAGCAAGAAGATGGTTGCGCTCATCGCGATGGCCAGACTCACCAACCCGGTGATCGCGAACCGGTTGGACACCCGCAGGATCTCCGGGCGCTGGCGCTGCCGAAACAACAGCCGGTGCCACGCCACCGGGGCCGTCATCAACGCCATCGAGATCAACGCGAACGCCACCGCCACCAGATGCGCGTCGTGCTGCACGTTGGTGGCCCGTCGATAGGTGTCGGTGAAAACGATCGAGAGCAGGAAACCGAACAGGATCTGCACACCGGCCAGCGCCACCCGCAGCTCTTGGAGTAGGTCGTTGATGTTCCGTGCCAGCCGCTGGGACGCGTTCTCAGGAGCACCGGACATACGCCACCTCGCAGGAGCTGCTCACAGTTGACTCCGCAGCGCGGGTAAATCACCCCGATGCCGGGTATGTCGTTGAGACTACGGGTGAAGGGCCAAGGAGGAGGCAATGACGATTCGCGAGCAGGGGCAGACCAGTGGGTCTGACGCATCCGTCGGCCAGCTGGTGGAGCAGCTATCCGCACAGATCTCCGCACTGGTGCGCGACGAGATGGCGCTGGCTACTGCTGAGATGAAGCGCAAAGGGGCTCAAGCCGGTATCGGTATCGGTATTGGGGGCGCCGGCGCGGTCATGGCATTGCTGGGGCTCGGCGCGCTGGTCGCGGCGGCGATCCTCGGGTTGGCGACCGTGCTGGCCGCTTGGCTGGCCGCGCTGATCATCGGTGTGGTGCTGTTGGTGGTCGCTGGGGTGATCTCGGCAGCCGGGATCACGCAGGTGCGCAACTCGGCGCCGCCGGTGCCTGAGAAGGCCGTGCAGAGCACGAAGCAGGACATCGAGACGGTAAAGGAGAGCGTGCGTCGATGAGTAGCAGCGAGCAGCAACGGCTCGAGGAAGCGCAGCTTCAGGAAGAAATCGCGGAGCTGCGCAGCGATCTGGGCGAGACCGTGGAGGCCTTGGTTCATAAGGTCGACTTGCCTGCTCGAGCCAAGGACCGCGGCAACGAGTTGAAAGAAGAGGCAATCGAACGCGGGATCGAGCTGCAACAGCAAGCAGTCGAACGCGGCACCGAGTTGCTCGAACGCGGCAACGAACTCAAGGGCCAGGTGGTCGAACGGAGCAACGAGTTCAAGGGTGAGCTGCTCGAACGGGGCAACGAGTTGAAGGGCCAGGCGCTGGCGCGAAGCAGCGAGCTGCGTGATCGGGCCGTCGAAGCGGCCGAGCGAGCTCGCGAGGCAGTGAGTCAGACCCCGAAGGAGCGGTGGGTCAAGCTGGCCTGCGCCGGGCTCGCAATGATCGCTGTGATGGTGATCGTTCGAAGGGTGCGCACCTCGTGATTCCCCGCAACAAGGCGACTCACAAACTGTTGGGCGTTGCCAGTGGCGTCCTCGGCGGCGCGCTGGCTGGTGCCTTGTTTAAGAAATATTGGCGCGGGCTCTTCGAGGAATCACACGAAGTACCTGAGCCGACGGCGCTGGATCGCGACATCCGTGAGGTGTTGATCGTCGCGGCGTTGCAGGGTGCGATCTCCGGCCTGATCAGAGCGGTACTTGGTCGGATCACGGAACACGGTTATCGACGGTTCAGCGTTGAGGAATCGGAACGCTGAACTCAGCCTTAGCGTCGCCCGATGTCAGGCGACGCTAAGGCTGTGCTGGGTTGACTCTTAGGCTAAAAGGCCCGAGTTAGTGCGTCAGCCGCCCTGATCTCCCCTGTGCGTGGCTGGTCCACTAATCTGGTCTTCGTCGGAGACTCCGGTGTTCAATCGATCTTCGCGATGCGAGTCCTCTGACATCGGCGCCATATCTTGCCCAGAGGTGGTCGTCGATTGTCCCACATTGTGTGGGCCAGCCGGCGCCATGTCAGTGTCAGACACGCCTCCGCTCTCGGCGTCGGATACGATCCTCGGACCGGCTTCTGAAGAACCCGTCCCACCCCGCTCGCTGACTAGCTCGTCTTCGCTCTTGCCATCTTTCTGGCGGTCAGAATAGGGAGGCTTCTCGCGGTCGCTGCCGGGCTCCTGCTTGCCTCCCGAGTGGACATTGGGCTCCCGCGGATAGGGCGTCTGAGCGACTCCCTGGCCTTGCTCGGTCATCACTGGCTCCTTCCCAATCGACATTGGCAGACATCGAAGTCGCCGGCCGACTTCGCAGCGACCACCAAGCGGTCGACTTGATGGCTGGCACAGGGCTACCCGCTCTATGCGGTGGGCAAACGTGGGCGCAGCGCAACCGCTGGTACAAGTTGGTCATCAAGAGTTAACCGGACGTCTCCGGCGCCGTCGCGCAGCGGCACCCACACCAGGCCGTACCACTCGCCCCGGGACCCACGGATCCAGCGCTTCAATATGCCTGGAACCTGGCCGGTGAGTTCAAGGCCGTCGGCGACGACCCGCCAGCGGTGCTCGGCTGGTAGCGGGAACACCACGTCCAAGTCTATCCATACCGCGCGAGCGCGGATCGCCTGACCGCCGGTGATGCCCTCACCGCCATGGGCGCCGATCCATCCGAGCGTCACGCGCTGCTCCCTGGTCGACTCGTGCTGAGGTTCTCAGCTGCGCTGAGGTTCTCAGGTGCTCAGTCGAGCGCGGGGGAGCGCGCCTACGCCAACCCAGTATGTCCCGCCGAAGCCGACGGCGTCGACTACGAGGGTCGATTATCCGATGATGCGGGCCAGGTCGGCGGCACCAACGAGGCCGGCGTCGGGACCCAGTTGGGCGATCCGTAGCTCGGCGAGCGGCCGGTACCCGCGACCGGTCAAGGACGCGGCGAACGCGGCGGCCGCGGGAGCGCGCAGCACCTCGCCGGCCGCGGATACGCCACCACCGATGACGAACAGGCCGGGGTCCAGGATCGCGGCAAGCCCGGCCAGCCCGCGGCCCAACCACACCCCGACCACATCGAAGCACTGCAACGCCATGGCATCACCAGCGTGCGCAGCCTGGGTGATCATCGCGCCGGTGACGTTCTCCGGCCAGCCACCGGCCAGGCGCAACAGTTCCTCCGCCCTCCCGGGGCAGTCACGGGCGAGCTGCTGAGCCTCCCTGACGAGCGCCCGGCCGCTGACGTACTGCTCCCAGCAGCCCCGCAAGCCGCATCCGCAGCGCCGCCCGTCCGGGACGACGGTGATGTGGCCGAACTCTGCTGCGGCGCCGAACTGTCCTCGCAGCAGCCGACCACTGGCAACGATGCCGCCGCCGATGCCGGTCCCCACGGTGACGGCCACCATGTGGTCCACCCCGCGGCCGGCGCCGAACCGGGCCTCTGCCCAGGCAGCAGCGTTGGCGTCGTTCTCGACCACCACGGGAAGCCCCAGCCGGCGCTGAAGCGTCGCCTGCAGCGGCTCGCCGCGCCACGCGAGGTTCGGGGAGAACATCACCGTGGAGCGCTCCGCGTCGATGAAACCGGCCGCCCCGATGCCGACCGCCGCAACGTCGTATTTGCTGGTGAGGTCGCCCACCGCGGCGGCTATCACGCCTTCGATGAGCGACACGTCCTCGGCGGGAGTGTTGCGGTGCGCGGTGGCGACGATCGTGCCGTGCTCGTCGACGACACCGGCGGCGACTTTCGTGCCACCGATATCCACCCCGATTGTCAAGGTTCCCATCGTCACGGCCCCCATTGTCACGGCTGGCTGTGCGCCAATGCGTTCAGAAACTGCTGCACCTCCCCCGTTGACTCCAGAACGAAATCGGCGGCGGTGACCCGATCGGCCTGTTCCTCGTCCCCGAGGTCAGCGACGACGACGCCGATGCCCTGCCCATTACCGGATTCCTTCAGGGCTGTGAAGGCGTCCTCATCGGTGATGTCGTCGCCGAGATACAGCGCCACGAATTCTTCGCCCTCCACTCCCAAGGCATGGCGCAGGTACTGGACGGCCTTGCCTTTGTCCCAGTCGACCTTCGGCTGGATCTCGTAGACCATCTTGCCGGGGGTGACTTTGAGTCGGTCGGGATATTCGGCCAGCAGCGTGTCCACGGTCGCGGTCACCGAAGGCCGATCCTTCGGCGCCACTCGCCGGTAGTGGACCGCGACTGAGAACCGCTTCGGTTCGATCACCGCGCCTTCAATTGATCCGACTTCGGTGTTCAGCCGGTGGGTGACGGTGGACAGCAGGTCCTCGAAACCGGTGACCGCATCGTGGCGGACGGTCCCGTCGCGGTGCCCGCCGATGTCGAAGCCATGGCTGCCTGCCACCACCAGACCGTCGATACCCATCCATTGATCGATGATCGCTCGATCTCGACCGCTGACCACGCAGACCGTGGTGCGTTCGGCGAGCCTGCGTACCGCGTCTCGCATGCTGTCGGAGATGACGGCGTCCTGTGGCCGGTCCACGATCGGCGTCAGCGTTCCATCGTAGTCGAGGAACACCGCCGGCCGGCGACTATCCAGGCGCTGGGCAAACTGCTCGCTATCGCGTAGCGCGTGTGGCAGATCCGCGATGCGTGACAAGTGCACTTGTGTGACTCTACCGGAGTCTTGGAGTGGGCGGTGACTCCACCGCGTTAAACGGCAGTGCGAGCCACTGTCCAAGACTAATCGGCCGGATTATTCACCGGTGTTACCGCTCCCATCGCCAGGACCAGCAATCATTCGAGCGATCCCAGAATCTCGGTGACCTTCATTTCTGCCCCTCCATCCCTTTCCTAGCTACTTCCCTTCCAAGAAGACGCTAGAATGGCCCCTGCTGCCGATACCCGGCCAGCGTGTGCCGCTTACGCGAGATAATCGCTACAAGGGATAGGATGTTTCGCGGCGCTGATAACGCCACCGCATCCCGCATCACACGAAAGAGTGATGAAACCGGGCGCACGACTTCGTCGATGGGCTGGGGCTCTACACCGGGGACAGACGCTTTCCCTCGGGCTGCGGCGGCGGACGATGCCGATCAGTGCCCTGTGGCAGGTGCGTCCCTGTGGATGTGCACGGTGACATTCATGCCGGGAACGAGGTCGAGATTATCGACGTTGTCAAACCCGATCTTGACTGGGATGACCTGCGTAACCTTCTGGAAGTTTCCGCCGCTGTTGCTCTGCGGGAACAACGAGAACACCGCGGCGGCTCCCCCTTGGATTTCCCGGACGCGGCCAGTGAGTGGGGTACTCGGGTAGGCGTCGACGTCTATGTCGACCACCTGCCCGACACGGACCGCTTGGATGTCAGTCTCATCGACGCGGGCGGTGACGTAAATGTTGTTCAGGTTATAGGCGACGGCGAGGGGGGTGCCGGTGGTGACGAACGTGCCTGGCACGCCGTTGTCGACTGCCACGGTGCCATCGGCCGGGGCCCTGATGCTCATCAGCGGTTGGGCGAACCCGTCTTGAATCTTAACGCGTCCGACAATCTCGTCCTCGTGGACGGCGCTGCCCTGATTGATGCGCCAGTCGGCGAGGGTCCCGGTGGTGGGAGCATTGATACTGATCTTGTCACCGTCGACCTGGGCGTTGTCGGTACTGACGTAGTTGCGGGCGTTGATGAAGTAGCTCGTGCCAAAGCCGGCAGCGGCGACCAGGGCCAAGATCAGGATAATAATCAGGCCGATGCGAGTGGAGCGCTTGAGCTTGCGCCGGGGCGGGGTAGCCGCCGCGGCGCCGTCGGTGGGCGCCTGATCGGTCTGTACGGGGGGCGCCGATACCGGGCCTTCCATGCGCACACCTTCCGTCGATGTGGGGGAGCCTTACCTATAGGCTACGTGCCGTACCCTAATTTGGGGAGGCTGCCAGCGCGACGGAGTTATTCAACTCATATGCGGATCAGCGGCATGATCACCTCGTCGACGATCTCGACCAGCACCTGGTCTGGAACCGGTGAGCGATGCGCCAGGAAGTACTGGCGCAGTAGTTCAGGACCCACGCTCGCGATGCGGGTGGTGAGTGCGCTGGGACGCACCTCGCCGCGTACGGCGCCGCGCCGCAGCACATCGAGAAAGACGTTGACGCCGGGTTCGACAAAGCGGGTTCGGACGACTTCCATGAGGTCGGGGTCTCGGATGGTCTCGGCCATCAGGCCGCGGACCGCTTCGCCGGAGGGACCGTTGAGCAGTTTGGCGAATCCGCGCAGGCCGCCGAGGATGTCCTCGCGCACGCTACCGGTGTCCGGTGCCTCGCCGCAGCCGGGAAGGGTGTGGTGCACCGCGTCGGCGACCAGCTCGGCGCGGCTGGACCAGCGCCGGTACAGAGATCCCTTGCTTGCCCGGGCACGGTTGGCCACGCGTTCCATCTTCAGTTCGGCGTAGCCGACCTCGGTCAGCTCATCGAGAGTGGCTTCGAAGATCGCGGCGTAGAGCGCGTCGCCGCGGCGTCGCGGCCCCTTCCGATGATCAATTGTGACATTCGCGGGCTGGCAAGTCTCGCTGACGCTGCTCACCGTCGGTACCTCCTCGTGCGCTGGCTATCACAGAATGTCACGCAGCGGAAGAACAGGCTAGAGCACGTTGCGTTCCGATGGCACAGTAGATGTCATGACCCGTCCTGCGGTAGCGAGCTCGGCTGCGAGCCCCAACGGGGCAGCTGCCCGGCCGGTAGGTGGTGAAGCGCGCAACGTGGCCGCTTCGGGCGGCTGGGGGTTGCCGCTGGCGGTGCTGGTCGCCGGCATGTTCATGTCGGTCCTGGACATCAGCATCGTCAATGTGGCCA
>JAODNG010000354.1 GCA_025465385.1 Pseudonocardiales bacterium | reverse complement strand
CGATGACGGAACGACTGGCCTCGGCGACTTCTCCCGGGTGCGAAAGACCGATCCCCGGCTGATCGCCTACGCCGACGTCGACGAAGCCAACTGCGCGCTCGGCATGGCACTAGCACTGGGCGCGTTGGACCAGCGGCTGCTCAACGTGCTGCGGCAGGTGCAGAACGACCTGTTCGACGTAGGCGCCGACCTCTGTACCCCCATCGTGAGCGACCCGAAATATCCCCCGCTGCGCATCGTCGAGAGTTACGTCACACGGCTGGAGGATTGGTGTGACGAGTTCAACGCCGCGCTGCCCGCGCTGGACTCGTTCATCCTTCCCGGCGGCACCCCCGGCGCCGCATTGCTGCACACCGCCCGGGTGATCACCCGGCGCGCCGAGCGCAGCGTCTGGGCCCTGTTAGAGGTCGACGCGCGCCGCACCAACGCACTGACCGCGCGCTACCTCAACCGGCTGTCTGACCTGCTGTTCATCTTGGCCCGAGTGGCCAATCCAGCGGGGGACGTGCTGTGGGCGCCAGGGGAGCGCCCACTCACGCGCCCCGCCGCACCCCCGGCGGGGCCGACTCCAGCCAGGACAGAAAACCCGTGAGGGTGTCCTGCCGCATGGCCAGCTCCAACTCGTCGACGCCGGTGCGGCAGCGCAGCACGACCGCCCCGCTGGGCATCGCATAGCTTTCCGGCACCGTCAGACCCCGTCGTTCCACAATCTCCAGCTGATCCCGGTCGAGCACTCGATCGGGACCCGACCGCAGGCTGGACACCCGGAACCAGGCGAAGCCATCGCCCTGATAGCGGCCCACTCCCTGGTGCCAGCCACGGCCGGCATCCTTCGGGCGCGATCGCAGTGCGACGTCGATGCCGCCTTGACGCACCAGCCGTAGTCGTCGCAATGCCAGAGCGGCGAGCACCAGGATCCCGGCTAGCAGGACGAACTCCAGGATCCGCGCTAGCCCCATAGCGGCCCCCGCACCCGGAAGAATTTCACACGGTTTGACCGACTGCCCGCAGTCGCGCGGTCGCTCTGGCCCGTGCCGACTCGGCTTGCTCGGAGTCCTTGTCGGCGTCGGCCCGCGCCAGTGCATCCCTGGCGGCCTGCGGATCGATCTCGTCGGCAAGCTCGGCCGCCTCGGCCAGCACGCTCACCTTGTCACCCGTGGCTGACAGAAACCCGCCGAAGACCGCCGCCGTCACGTCCTCACCGTCAGTGGTGGTGATCTTGACGATACCGCCCTCGACCAGCTCACCCAGCAACGGGGTATGCCCAGGCAGGATGGCTAGTTCGCCCTCGGTGGTCTCGGCGAACACCGAGCGCGCGTGGCCCGACCACACCTCGCGCTCCACCGCCACAAGCTCGACGGACATCTCAGCCACGCGTATCTCCTGCCCTGTTGTTGGCCCTCCCGCGATCTGATCAGTCTAAACGGTCAGCTCTTGGTGAGCTGCTGGTACTTCGCCTCCAGATCTTCGAGACCGCCACACATGTAGAAGGCTTGCTCTGGCATGTGGTCGAAATCACCCTTGGCGAGCTTGTCGAAGGCCTCGATCGTTTCTTTCAGCGGCACCGTCGAACCCTCTTGGCCGGTGAACTGCTCTGCGGAGTACATATTCTGGCTGAGGAACCGCTCGATTCGCCGGGCTCTCTTCACCACGATCTTGTCTTCTTCGCTGAGCTCGTCCATGCCCAGGATGGCGATGATCTCCTGCAGCTCGTTGTACTTCTGCAGGATCCGCTTGATCTCCTGGGCCACCCGGTAGTGCTCCTCGCCCACGTACTGCGGGTCGAGAATGGTCGACGACGAGGTCAGCGGGTCCACCGCGGGGAAGATGCCCTTCGCGAACACTCCACGGGACAGCTCCGTGGTGGCGTCCAGGTGGGCGAACGTGGTCGCCGGCGCCGGGTCGGTGTAGTCGTCGGCCGGCACGTAGATGGCCTGCATCGAGGTGATCGACCGGCCCCGCGTCGAGGTGATCCGCTCCTGTAGCTCGCCCATCTCATCGGCCAGCGTCGGCTGGTAACCCACCGCGGACGGCAACCGCCCGAGCAGGGTGGAAACCTCGGAACCGGCCTGGGTATAGCGGAAGATGTTGTCGATGAACAACAGCACGTCGGTGTTCATCTCGTCGCTGAAGTACTCCGCCATGGTCAGCGCGGACAGCGCGACGCGCATCCTTGTACCGGTTGGCTCGTCCATCTGCCCGAAGACCAGCGCGGTGTCCTTCAAGACACCGGCCTCCTTCATCTCCAGGAACAGGTCGTTGCCCTCTCGGGTGCGCTCGCCGACGCCGGCGAACACCGACGTGCCACCGAAGTTCCGGGCCACCCGGATGATCATCTCCTGGATGAGCACTGTCTTACCCACGCCGGCACCACCGAACAGACCGATCTTGCCACCCTGCACGTATGGGGTAAGCAGATCGATGACCTTCAATCCGGTCTCGAGCATCTCAGTCTGGCCCTCGAGCTGGTCGAAGGGCGGCGGCTTGCGGTGGATTTCCCAACGATCGCCGGTGAACTTGGTATCCGGAGCATCCAGGCACTCGCCCAGCATGTTGAACACATGCCCCTTGACCTGTTCGCCGACCGGTACCGAGATCGCCGATCCGGTGTCGGTTACCGGGGCGCCGCGGACCAGCCCGTCCGCCGGCTGCATCGCGATGGCGCGCACGGTGTTGTCACCGAGATGCTGCGCGACCTCGAGCGTCATCGTCTTGCGGAGCGCTTCGAGCTCCACCTTCACCGTCAGCGCGTTGAACAGCTGCGGCAGTTGGTCGCGGGGGAACTCGACGTCCACCACCGGCCCGGTGACCCGGACTACTCGGCCGATCCCCGCTTCGGAGGTGGCACCGTCGGTGTTGGACGCCTTCTGCGCTGTACTCATGTCAGTTATCACTTCCCACGGCGGACAGCGCTTCCGCACCGCCGACGATCTCGCTGATCTCTTGGGTGATGATGCCCTGGCGGGCCCGGTTGGCCTCGCGGGTGAGGTCCTGGATCAGTTCGGTGGCATTGTCTGTGGCGGACTTCATCGCCTGGCGTCGTGCGGCGTGCTCGGATGCCGCTGCCTCCAGAAGCGCCCCGTAAATCCTGGTGTTGATGTACTTGGGCAGCAGGTGGGCGAGTAGCTCGTCGGCGTCCGGCTCGAACTCATACAGCGGTGCCGGACCATCCGAGCGCGACTGCTGTTGCGAAGAAGTGCCGGCGTCGTCAGCGTCGTCCCCGACGTACTCGACTTCGAGTGGTGCGATCCGGCGAGCCTGCGGTGTCTGAGTGAGCATGGACCGGAACTCGGTGTAGACGATGTGCAGCTCGTCCACCCCCGGCACACCGTCCGGTCCGGGACCTCCATCAGCGTCGTCGCCGCCAGCCACGAAAGCCTGCACCAGCGTGTTCCCGGCGTTGGCCGCATCGTCATAGCGCGGTTGATCAGAGAACCCGGTCCAGGACTGCTCGATCGGCCGCTGGCGGAACGTGTAGTAGTTCACCGCCTTACGACCGATCAGATACAGCGCCACGGACTTGCCCTCCTCGCGCAGCAGCGCGTGCAGCTCCTCGGCGGCTCTGAGCAGGTTGGCGTTGTAACCACCGCACAGACCCCGATCGCTGGTCACCACTAGCATCGCCGCCCGGGTCGGGTTCTCTCGCTCGACCAGCAGCGGATTATCCAGCGTGCCCGCCGCGCTGGCCAGCGCGGACAGCACCTTGGTGATCTCCCGGGCGTACGGCCGGGAGGCCTCGACCCGAGCCTGGGCCCGAGCGATCCGCGAGGTGGCGATGAGCTCCATCGCCTTGGTGATCTTCTTCGTGGACTGGACTGAGCGGATCCGGCGACGGAGGACTCGGAGCTGCGCTGCCATTATCGCGTCACTTCTTCGCTTTGTTTTTCGGATCCCGCTTGGAGACCTTGACCGACTCGCGCTCGACCTCGTCGGCATCCATCGACTCGGCCTCTTCCTCCGTACCCAACGAGGAGCCGTCCGCCGTCGTGAACTGCTTCTTGAACGCCGTCACCGCGTCCACCAGCTGCTTCTCGGTGTCCTCGGTGAACTGCTTGCTCTCCCGGATCGCGTCGAGGATGCCCTTGTGATTCCGGCGTATGTCGGCAAGGAAATCCGACTCGAAGCGTCGGACGTCGGCCACCGGTACGTCGTCCAGGTGTCCCCGAGTGCCGAGGAAGATCGACACAACCTGCTCCTCGACCGGCATCGGCGTGTACTGGCCCTGCTTGAGCAGCTCGGTGAGCCGGGCCCCTCGCTCCAGTTGGCGTCGCGACGTCGCATCCAGGTTCTCCGCCCCGAACGCCGCGAACGCTTCCAGCTCGCGGTACTGCGACAACTCCAGCCGCAGCGTGCCACCGACCGTCCTCATGGCTTTGATCTGCGCCGAACCACCGACCCGAGAGACCGACACACCAACGTTGATCGCCGGCCGGACACCCTGGTTGAACAGGTCGGACTCGAAGAAGCACTGACCGTCGGTGATGGAGATCACGTTGGTCGG
>JAODNG010000349.1 GCA_025465385.1 Pseudonocardiales bacterium | reverse complement strand
CGACACCACCGACGCCGGGCACGCCCACGTTGGGATACTCCGCCCCGTGAATGGTGTCGCGCTTGTGTCCGTGATCACGCCCATCGTGGCGGTGATCGCCCACCAGCGCCGTTGCTGTCTGGACCGCACGGCAGAGTGCCAAGCTCGCTCGGGAGAGCGCCCAACAGAGCGCCAACCTCGCTCGGGAAAGCGCGAGGCTGAGCGCCAACCTGGCTCGGGAGACCCGCGTGCGGCAGCGGCTTGCCGACTCATACCTAGAGGTGCTGCGCATCGTCGAGTGCGATCGACTCTGAGAAAAACGCGCTTGATTGGGACGCGGAGCAGCACTACCCGGAGGTGCCCGGTCTCGTTGCGCTGAAGAAATTGCTGGACGAACTACAGATCACGGAACTCGTTGCGCGCCAAGCGCTAGCTGAGCTAAGCCACAGGTAGCCAGACGCGGGAGATCACGCCAGTTCCCCACCCGGTGTGTGTTATCACCCGATTGTCGTCTGGACCAGTCGCCTGGGCCACAGCTACCAGCGGTGCCTGCCCCCGATCCTCGAACCCGCTACCGGATCCTCTCGGTCGCGGTCAGCCGCCATTACCGCTACTGATCCCGGCGGACGCCGGCTGGGAGAACTCCGAGATCTGGACAAAGCCACCACCGGAACCGGAACCACCACCGGAAGCGCAACCAGACGCCAACCAAGACCCTCCGCCCTTCTAAAGCACTGACGCGGGCGCGGCCCTGAGCGCAACCTCTCGAGGGCGCCGAAACGTCCGCATGAGTACCTGGTGGGCGGTATACGCACGGCCGGTGCCCGACCGGCGCTGCTCACCAGCACGGCCGGATGCCAGGATGGTCTGGTGTCTAGCGTGATCTGGATCTCCGTCGCCATCGCGGTGGCGTTGTTGGTCGCGCTGGCCGTGGGCCTGTTGCTAGCTCGCCGCCGGCGGATCAGCATCGCCGAGAAGCCCGACCAGCAGGTGGAGGCGCCGCCGGCTCCTCGCCGTTATCAGGCTGGCGGCTCCATCAGCTTCTCCTCCGGCGGAGGTGGTCCACCGGCGCCCCCCAATCCACCGGCGCCGCCCCAGGCTTCGGCTCCGGCGCAGCCGAAGTCACCTGCACAGGCGCCCCCTGAGGCCCCTGTACGGCCGCAGGCTTCTGCTCCGGCGCCGCCGAAACCGCCTGCGCAAGCCCCGTCTGCTCCGGCGCCGCCGAAGCCGCCTGCGCAAGCGCCGTCTGCTCCCGCGGCGCCGAAACTGCCTGCGCAAGCGCGCCCTGAGACCCCTGTGCGGCCGCAGCCTTCTGCTCCAGCGCCGCCGAAGCCGCCTGCACAGGCGCCGGCTGCGCCGTCGCCGCCGAAAACTCAGGGTTCTGCTCCGGCGCCCCCGAAACCGCCTCCGACAACCAGGCCGAAGCGGAAATCAACAGCGCCACCGCCCCCCACGCGTGTCGCTGCGCCGGCGCCGACGAAGCAACGACCTGTTGAACCGGCTCCTCCCAAGCCGGCTCCGGCTGAGGCACCGGTACAACCGGCTCCCCCCAAACCGGCGCCCGCGGAACCGGCACCGGTACAACCGGTTCCGGCGCAACTGGCGCCGGCAGAACCGGCAGCCGCGCAGGTCGAGCCGATCGACGCCCCTGCTGGCCGGCTGGTGCGGCTGCGCGGTCGGCTGGCGAAGTCCCGATCGGCATTCGGGCAGAGTTTGCTGGGTCTACTCGGCGCCGGCGATCTCGACGAGGATTCCTGGACCGACGTGGAAGACACTCTGTTGCTGGCCGACCTCGGCGCGGCCACCACTACAGAGATCGTGGACAGGCTGCGCGCCGAACTCGCTGCGCGCGCCGTGCGGACGCCTGAGCAAGCCCGTGCGGCGCTGCGCGACGTGCTGATCGAAGCGCTTCGACCGGAGCTCGACCGTGCTGTGCGGGCGTTGCCGCACAACGGCGCCGATGGCGTGAGCGTCCCCGGCGTGGTGCTGATCGCCGGAGTGAATGGCACCGGTAAGACCACCACCACCGGCAAGCTGGCCCGGGTGCTGGTCGCCGACGGGCGGCGGGTGCTGCTCGGTGCAGCCGATACCTTCCGGGCCGCCGCCGTCGACCAGCTGGCCACCTGGGGGGAGCGCGCCGGCGCGCAGGTCGTGCGCGGCGCCGAGGGCGCTGACCCAGCCAGCGTGGCGTTCGATGCGGTCAAGCGGGGCAGCGTTGACGGTGTGGACACGGTGTTGATCGACACCGCCGGCCGGCTGCACACCAAGACCGGCCTGATGGACGAGCTGGGCAAGGTGAAGCGGGTGATCTCGAAGCAGACGGAGGTGGATGAGGTGCTCCTGGTCCTGGACGCCACCACCGGGCAGAACGGGATTATGCAGGCGAGGGTGTTCCGCGAGGTCGTCGATGTCACCGGCATCGTCTTGACCAAGCTGGACGGTACTGCCAAGGGTGGCATCGTCTTCCACGTACAGCGCGAGCTGGGGGTGCCGGTCAAGTTGGTGGGCCTCGGCGAGGGTGTAGACGATCTCGCCCCATTCGAGCCCGCTGCGTTCGTGGACGCCTTATTGGACTGAACTTCTAATGCACGAAGTGACTGGGCTAGTCCATCGACATCAGCAACACCGACGTAACAGTAGGCCCCCCACAGTTAACGTGGCGGAAACATACTGTGCCTCCGGCCGAAACACCCACTGTTCACTCTTTTCACACGCACCACCCGATCGTGATGCGTGTCTCGACACAGAGGAGTGAACCCGTGCCAGACACAGGTGACACTGCCTGGATGCTTGCCAGCTCCGCCCTCGTGCTGCTGATGACTCCGGGCCTGGCGTTCTTCTACGGCGGCATGGTCCGCTCGAAGAGCGTCCTGAACATGATAATGATGAGTATGTCCGCGATGGGGATCGTGGGCGTCCTTTGGGTGCTTTACGGCTACTCAGAGGCATTCGGCAACGACGCGGGGCACGGCCTGATCGGCAATCCGTTCGACTATGCGGGGCTTAAGGGTCTATACGGCGGGACCTACGTCGCCAGCGGGGGCGCTAAAGTCGCGATCCCACTAGTGGGAACCATCCCGGCGACGGTGTTCGTCGCGTTCCAGGCGATGTTCGCGATCATCACGGTAGCCTTGGTGTCGGGTGCGGTGGCCGACCGGCTGCGGTTCGGGCCGTGGCTGGCATTCGCGGCGATCTGGGCCACCCTGATCTACTTCCCGGTCGCGCACTGGGTTTTCGCCTTCGACGGCGTCAGCGCTGCGAAGGGCGGCTGGATCGCCAACCAGCTCAAAGCGATCGACTTCGCCGGTGGCACGGCGGTGCATATCAACGCGGGCGCCGCGGGTTTTGCGCTGTGTTTGGTACTTGGCAGACGCCGCGGCTGGCCGCGTGAAGCGATGCGTCCGCACAACCTGCCGTTCGTGATGCTCGGTGCCGGGTTGCTGTGGTTCGGGTGGTTCGGCTTCAACGCCGGATCGGCCGTCGCCGCCAACGGCGTCGCAGGTATCACCTTTATCAACACCACGGTGGCCACCTGCGCAGCGATGCTGGGCTGGCTGCTCGTCGAGCGCATCCGGGACGGCCGACCGACCAGCCTCGGCGCCGCCTCCGGCGTGGTGGCCGGCCTGGTCGCCATCACCCCATCGTGCTCGTCGGTCTCTCCCATGGGGGCGATTGCGGTAGGAGCAATCGCTGGCGGGGTGTGTGCGCTCGCGGTCGGCATCAAGTTCCGGTTCGGTTTCGACGACTCGCTCGACGTGGTCGGCGTGCACCTTATCGGCGGGTTGGCCGGCACCTTGCTGGTCGGTTTCTTCGCCACGTCGGCCGCTCCCGCCGGGGTCAACGGCCTTTTCTACGGAGGAGGCACCGACCAGCTGTGGCGCCAGGCAGTGGCCGCCTTCGCTGTGATGATCTTCTCGTTCGTCGGAGCTTTGATCATCGCACTGGTGTTGAAGCACACTATCGGTCTGCGTGTGGACGAAGAGGCTGAGCGGACCGGTATCGACGAGACCGAGCACGCTGAGGCCGGCTATGAGCTCAGCGCGATCTTCACCACCGGGACCGGCTTGTCGAACAGCAGCCGGCCCACTCCGGCGGTCCCTACGAGCAAGGTTCCGGCCTCGGCCGCCAGGAAGGGTGATCAGTGATGAAGCTGGTGACGGCAATCGTCAAGCCGTTCACGCTGGAGGACGTCAAGGCAGCCCTGGAACACATCGGGGTACTGGGAATGACGGTCAGCGAGGTGCAGGGCTTCGGCCGGCAGAAGGGGCACACGGAGGTCTACCGGGGTGCGGAGTACTCGGTCGACTTCGTGCCCAAGATCCGGGTGGAGGTCGTGGTAGACGAGGTGCAGGTGGACAAGACCATCGACGCGCTGGTCGAGGCGGCTCGGACCGGGAAGATCGGGGACGGGAAGGTCTGGGTCACTCCGGTGGAAACCGTGGTCCGGGTGCGAACCGGTGAGCGCGGTCTAGACGCCCTGTGACGGTCTCAAGCTGTGCCGTTCTCAAGCTGTGACGTGCTGATTTCCTGGCCGGGTACCGGTGCCTCTCACCGGTTCCCGGCGAGTGGGTGATCTGCCGGAAACCTGTTTGTAACGAACCAGCGGTCGCTGCGTTACAAGGCTCGCGAACCCTCAAGGCGACCGACGTGGCCGGGTGGATGCCAGCACGGACGGCACCAAACCAGCGATCTTTGGCACGGAAGGGGAGGGCGATGAAGCGGCCAGGAGCCCTCTCCCATCCCGGCGGCTCGGACACTCCCGCAGACGATCTCGTCAGGGCCCGTGCCGCTCTTCTCGGCGGAAATCCTCGGCAGCGCCAGCTCGGCGCGCACGCGCTGCGGGCGGCGCTTGCAGACCTCTACGAGTTGTGGCTCACCTCTCGCTGTACGGCGGTGGGCCTCGGTGGCGGCAGCGCGTTGCTCGCGGTCGGTGCGTTGGGTCGCCGAGAGGTGGTGCCGTACTCCGATCTCGACCTGGTCCTGCTGCATGACGGCAAGCGCGATGTGGCCGAGCTCGCGAACTCGTTGTGGTACCCGCTGTGGGATGCCGGCATCGATCTTGACCACAGCGTGCGAACGGTCGGACAGGCTGTCCAGGTGGCAGCCACCGACCTGCGCGCCGCGCTGGGGTTGCTCGAAGGCCGCCTGATCGCGGGGGACGAGGAGTTGTTCACTGCGATGGATACCGCCGTGCGGCGCGCGTGGCGCAGCGGTGTCCGCGGCCGGCTCGACGAGCTCGTTGAGTCAACGCAAGAGCGCTGGCAGCGCAGTGGTGACATCGCGCACCGGGTGGAACCGGATCTCAAGAACGGCCACGGCGGGTTGCGGGATGTGCAGTTGCTGGATGCGCTGGCCGCTGGCCAACTCGTGGACCGGGCCGGGCCCGACGTGCGAGAAGCGCGCGATCTGCTGCTCGATGTGCGCACCGAGCTGCACCGGTTCGCTGGCAGGGCCCGCGACGTGCTCCGTGCGCAGGAGGCCGACCAGGTTGCCGCGGCGCTGACGCTCGGAGACCGGTTCGAGCTGGCCCGATGCCTTTCCGGAGCGGCGCGGACGGTTGTCTATGCAGTGGACGTCGGGTTGCGCGCTGCGCGGGCCGCAGTGCCCGCGCAGCGCGGCCGCGGACGGCTGCCCGGGCTGCGCAGCCTCACTCGCGGACCGGTACGTCGTCCGTTGGATGAGGGCGTCGTCGAGCATGGCGGCCAGGTGGCACTGGCCCGCGACGCAAACCCGGTACGGGACCCGGCGCTGGCTCTGCGAGTCGCGGCGACGGCGGCACGAACCGGTATGCCGGTCGCTACCGGCACGTTGGCCACCTTGGCTGAGACCGCGCCGGAGCTGCGCCGACCATGGCCGCGGCCAGCGCTGGACGAGCTACTGTCGCTGCTCGGCGCCGGCCCGGCGGCGGTTGATGTCATCGAGGCGATGGACCGCACCGGGCTGTGGGGACGGCTGTTCCCGGAATGGGGTGCGGTGCGTGACCTGCCTCCGCGGGATCGGGCACATGTCTGGACCGTGGACCGGCATCTGGTGGAAGCCGCGGCGCAGGCGGCTCGGCTGACCACGACGGTCGCTCGCCCGGACCTGCTCCTGCTCGGCGCGCTGCTGCACGACCTGGGCAAGGGTCGGGGCGGGGACCACAGCATCGTCGGTGCCGCGCTCGCCGAGCAGATCGGGCACCGGCTCGGGTTGTGGCCCTCGGACGTCGAGACGCTCTGCGCGATGGTGCGCCACCATTTGCTGCTACCCCATACCGCAACCCGCCGGGACCTCGACGATCCCACCACCGCGCAGCGGGTAGTCGACACTCTCGGTGGTGACCCAACCCTGCTCGAGCTGCTGGTCGCGCTGGCCGAGGCGGACAGCCTGGCGACCGGCCCTGGCGTCTGGACCGAATGGCTTGCCGGCCTGATCTCCGATCTCGCCGAGCGCTGCCGTGCGGTGCTGGCCGGCCGGCCGCTACCGGCTCCGGAGCCGCTCACCAAGGAGCACCGTGCGCTGGCGCTGCAGTTCGTCAGCACCGGCGCGCTGCACGTCACCGCGAGTGGCGTTACCGGACCGGACGCGACGACCACCATCACGATCGTGGCTCCAGGCCGGCCGGGAGTGCTCGCCCTGGCAGCCGGGGTACTCGCGCTGCACTCGCTGCGGGTCCACTCCGCGGACACCCGGGTCGTGGAGCTGCCCGGCGGTTGTGTGGCGGTGCAGAGCTTCACCGTCTCGCCGCGTTTCGGTCGGTCGCCGGACGTCGCGCTGCTACGCCAGGACCTGGCGCGGGCGTTGGACGGCTCACTGCAACTGGCGGATGCGCTGGCGGCCAAGGAGCGCGACTACGGCGAGATCCCGG
>JAODNG010000346.1 GCA_025465385.1 Pseudonocardiales bacterium | reverse complement strand
GTAGCCCGTCCAGAACCGTCGGCAGGTATTGCTCGGCGACGGTCGGGCCGCAGCGAGTCGTAGACGCCCTGCAGTGACGTGGCCATGCTGGTCCAGCGAGTCGAGCTCTGCAGGTCGTGGGACACGGTTCCTAACACTGCGGCAAGTCTGCTGCCACCACTGTGTTTAAGCCTGGCGATCATGTCGGCGAACTTCCGATGCGGTCACTAGCCGAAACGCGCACCTGGGTCCGGCCTGGGCGCAGCGGTCGAAGAATGCGTCGAGTTCCTCGGTCTGTGAACGGGCGGTGTCCGCGCGCACGTCGACTGGCATTTTCTCCTGGTCCGGCCGTCCCGTCTTCGATATAACGGCAGGGTGGAACGCTGGTCGCTGAGATCACGGGTACGCCACGAGGGCCATGATCTAAACCAGCTAGTTCGCCATTTGCGGAGCGTGCCGGCAAGGAAGCGTTGTTGACGGTGCCGCAGCTGGCGAGGGTCACGCGCAGAACTCCCACATATCCGACACCGGAAACGCATCGAGCAGCTACGTGACAAGCTGGTTACGGGAAGGGATGGTATTCGGCCATCCCCGTCAGCGCGCTAAAGGTGCTGTTCGAAGCTGGCTACCTGCCGTGGGAGGTAGCTGGTCGGCTTAGATGCCGGGTAGCTGACCGATGTTGCGGATGTTCTGCTTGACGAGGTCGACGACCTGGTCGGCGTGGCCGTGCCAGACGAGTTTGGCGGTGGCTTCGGCGAATCCTTTGGTTTGCGCCCAGGTGGGGTATTGCGGCAGCCCGGCTGCCAGTCCGGCGGTGCGGATCGAGACCAGTGCCGGGCCGGAATGCGCCAACGCTCGCTGGATGGCTGCCGGGACATCATCGTGGCGGTCGGCACCGATTCCGAGGATCCCGTAGGCGTCGGCGATTTTCGCGAAGTCGGGGTTGTGGAGATCGGTCTCGAATGGCTCGAAGCCTTCGGCGAGCATCTCCCAATGCACCATGTCGAGCAGGCTGTTGTCGAACACGATGAGTTTGATCGGCAGTTCGTAGGTGGTGATCGTGCTGAGGTCTCCGAGCAACATCGTCAGTCCACCGTCACCGCACATGGCCACCACCTGGCGACCCGGGTATGCCAGTTGGGCACCGATCGCTTGGGGCATCGCGTTGGCCATGGAGCCGTGGTTGAACGATCCGATCAGCCGCCGCCCGGCGGTCATCTGCAGGTAGCGGCAGGCCCACACCGTGGCCATCCCGGTGTCCGGGATGAAGATGGCGTCGTCGGAGGCGAGGCGGTCGAGCGTCGCGGCGACGAACTCGGGATGCACCGGTGATTGGCCGCCGCTGTGGCGGACATAGATATCGAGCTTGCGCCGCGCCTGCTCATGCAGCTTCAGGGCCGCCTGCAGGTGCGAGTCCTCGCTTTTTTCGGTGACACGCTCGATGAGTGCACGGAGGGTCAGCGCCGCGTCGCCGGCGATGCCATAATCCAGCCGAGCCCGGCGTCCCAGATGCTCGGGACGTGAGTCGATCTGGACGATGGTTTTCCCCGCGGGGATGAACTGCCGGTAGGGAAAGTCGGTGCCGACCAGCAACAGGAGATCGGCGTCGTCTAACGCCGTGGGACAGCCTCCGAACCCGATCAGCCCGGTCAGCCCGACCGCATAGGGATTGTCGGCTTCGATGCACTCTTTGCCCCGCAGTGTGTAGCCCACGGGAGCCTTGATGCGCTCGGCCAGCGCGACGACCTCGGCATGGGCGTTGCGGACACCAGCGCCGCAAAACAGCGTGATCTTCTGGTGGCGATCGATCAACTCGGCCACAGCGTCGACATCCTGGTCAGACGGTGCCACCGCGGGCGCCTCGACCGGGAAGCGGTGCGCTACCAGCGCGCGCAGCCCGGTGTCCTGCTCGGCGACGTCTCCCGCCATCGACACCACGGCCACACCCTGCTGTGAAACGGCATATTGAAATGCCATCTCGAAAATCCGCGGCACCTGCTCGTGCGTGGAGCAGGTCGCGTTGTAGACGCTGCAGTCGGCAAACAGGATATCGGGATCGGTTTCCTGAAAATAGGAACCGCCCACCTCCGCGCGGGGGATCGTCGACGCGAGCGCGAACACCGGCGCACGGCTCCGCTGCGCGTCGTACAGCCCGTTGATCAGATGCAGATGACCAGGTCCCGCCGAGCCCGCACACATCGTGACCCGGCCAGTGAGCTGAGCCTCCGCTCCTGCCGCGAACGCCGCAACCTCCTCATGGCGGACATGAACCCACCGCAGCCCCCCCGTTGCGCCGGATCGCATCCCCAACCGGATTGAGGCTATCCCCAATCACCCCGTACACCCGCAGTACCCCAGCCCGCACCGCCGCCTCCACCAACGCATCAGCAACATTCATCCCCATCAGAAACCTCTCCTCGGTGGTGTTCCCCTGGACAGACAGTGGCCCCACTGCCTTCCGATACCCATCCCATGGAGTCGATATGCCGCCGTCACGAAGGTGACCGTTGAGCCCGAGCGTTCCTCAGGACCGGTATGACCGTCGTCAACGGATATGCCGCAGGCGGAGATGCCCCGGGCGGCCCCGAGCCGATTCGATCGTGGGCTCTCGTGCTGAAGCCGCTCATCCGGGCCTCCTGCGCGGTGTCAGACCCAGTGCCCTTACCCAGCCAGAACCCGCCCGCTGGTGCTGTTCACGATCGCGCCTCGGGCTGTTACGTCGTCACCGCCAGCGCCGAACTTCGGTACCGGTTAGCAGGCTCCGAGGATTGCCGCTAGCACCAGGTTCTGGCCGAAGGCGTGGCCAGCGCTGATCACTCGGGCAGAG
>JAODNG010000333.1 GCA_025465385.1 Pseudonocardiales bacterium | reverse complement strand
GTCCCGGTGCCGGCCATCTCTGGGGTGAGAGGCTCGGCTAGCGAGTAGCGGCACCGCGCGATGACGTGGGCACGACGGATAGCGCCGACGCGGTGGTATCAAGCGTGCGTGACACATCTCTGTGCCGGAGGCGGCGTAGCGGCTGGCGCCAGGCTCGAGAGGCCGATCAGAGGACGACGTCGTCGAACTCGCCATCCTTCGCGCCGGCCAAGAAGGCAGCCATCTCATTGCGAGTGAAGATCAACGCCGGACCACCAGGATCGCGAGAATTGCGCAACGCGACCTCGCCACCACCCAGTACTGCCGCCTCCACGCAGTTGCCGAGCTGGCCGCTGTGCCTGCTCTTACGCCACGTCACCCCGGCAAGCCCCAGGGCCGACATGCCGTTGAGAACTGGCTCCGACATCACACCACCACCCCTCGATCGAGTGCATTTGCAGTGCATCGAGGAGGACCGTAACACGCGCTGATGCACGCGTCTATGCACGTGCATCAGCGCGAGGTGGCCACCGGATGGCCAGCGGGGGGCACGCTGGTGTAGGCCATTCGAGTGAAGCAGAGATTATGATCTTCCGCAGACGACCCATTACTGTCCGTCGCTATGACAGCACCCACAATAACCACACCAGCCCCAAGAGTCCCTGCTCTTTGCCTGGAGGACCCGCGACAGCGCTGCAGCAGCGTGCTAGGCCATATCAACGGGATGGCTGAGGATGGGCAATGGCACTGCCACCTGCCGCACGGCCACGCCGACGTATGCCTAGCTCCTGACGGCACAACATGGTGACACCCCGCCTCGTCCCCGGCCTAGCGCGGACCTTGACCTACCAGGTACAACCCCAAGACCTGGTCACCACACTGTTTCCCGGCGCGTCCGAATTCGCCAGAAAACCCGCCGTGCTCGCCACCGGCATTCTGGTGGCACTGTGCGAGTGGCCCGCGATGGATGCGCTGCGTCAAGTCATCCGCGACGACGAGGACAGCCTGGGTACCAGGGTTTCCCTTTCCCACCAGGCGCCAGTCTGGGCCGGAACAACACTGACCATCACCGCACGATGCGTCAGCGTCACCGGACGGGTCAGCCGCTGGGACGTCAGCGCCCACGACCAAACGCAGACCATAGCGTGTGGATGGGCGGAATTCGCGGTAGTACGCACCACGGCATTCCTCCAGCGCCACGTACTGACACCCACCACCGGACCGACTCTCCGCAGCGTGACACACCCACCTCATCACGACTACGCCCCCCACGACCGGGACCTGGTAACAGCCTGAGGCGCCTGGAGCACCTCGACGGATCCAGGCAGAGCACTAGCCCCGGTAGGACGGAAAAGATGTCATGGATGAGAGACCGTATGAACTGATTCGGACCCCGACGGGGGTGGTCACGCGGATCCGCGCGCGGGGCAGTGCGGTGCTGTCCACTCCGACGATCAATCGTGGCACGGCGTTCACGCTCGAGGAGCGTCAGGTGCTAGGGTCGACCGGGCTGTTGCCGCCCCAGGTGACGACGCTGGACGGGCAACCGCTATATGTTTACGCCCAATACCGTGCTCAGACCAGCGACCTGGGCCGCAACGTGTACTTTCCCGCTCTCTTACGGGGGGGACCTCATTCGGATCTGGTGACACGTTTCTTACCGGTACCCCAACACGACCAAGCCGGCTCGACGGTGAGACCTAAAGGCGTGTTCCCTCAGATCGCGCGCTTTGTCGCCTAGGATTCGAGGATAGCTAGGAGGCGGTGGATTCGCGTTTGGGCCGTTTGATCCTGCGGTTGGTGGTCGCGGTCACGAGCAGGATGAGTGGCACCGGGCAGGTCGCCAGCAGCCGTTCGACGGTGTCACCGAGGTAGGGGAGGGCGCCGTGCCCGCGGTTGGTGCACCCCAGGATGACGAGGTCGACGTCGGATTCGGTGATCTCGGCGAGGATCTCGTCTTCAGGGAAGTTGCCGTGTCGGATTCGGTGGCGTTGCCTGATGTTCAGGCGGGTAAGTAGTTGCGAAAGGTCCTCAAGGTGCACCGCGCTCGCCGGTGCAGGCGCGTCCCCGGGGTGGGGCGGACGAGGGGCGGTCACGTTGAGTAGGACGAGCTCGGCGTTGCTGGACCCGGCGAGGAGACCACCGAGGTCGGCGGCGGCCTCCGCTGCGAGTAGGCCGTTGGTGGGCACCAGGATGCGCCGCACCGAGGGCCACGCCAGCTGCCCGTGCGGTGCCACCACTGCGAGGACGTCGCTGTGGCAGCGGTGGATGACCGCGTCTGCCGGTCCCCCAGCGACGGTCGACCCGGTTGGGCGTGGGCGCCGATGGCCGTCAGGTCGTGGCGGACCGCGGCCTCCTCGATACCGGCCAGCAACTCCTGGCCCCGGTCGAGTTTGCTGTCGAAGAGGTGCACGGCCTCCGCGGAGGTGAGCACCGGGCTGGCCCGCAGATCGGCGCCGCGGTCGTCCCCGGTGGTGGCCGTCGCCGCCACGACCAGCCGGGTGATGTCCAGTGGACGGTTCGCCCGGTTGCGGCTCAGCGCCAGGTTCTCCAAGACGTCAACCGGGGTACAGCTCCGCCGCTTCGGGAACCAACACCCGTTCGACGGTGGAGGTGTAGGCCCGCTCAGCGGCCTGCTCCTTGTCCAACCGCTGCTGCTCGGCACCCGAGGCCGGGCTGCGGCGTTCCAATACTCGCATCAGGGTTGGGTGAACAGGACAGTCGTGATCGCGACTACGGTGTAACTGGTGTAGGCAAGCCCGGAGAGCAGCCCGAGCTGGTGACCGAGGATGGCCACGACGACGTCGCTGCCGCCCTTGGCGTTCAGGCCGAGACGATAAGCGGTGCAGCGAACTCCCCAAACTGGCGCAGTCAGCGCGTCCGAGGGGGGCCTGGTGCCTGGTGGGGCCGGCCCCGCCTCCATGACGGCCACTCCCTGTACGTGGCCTTCGTCTGATCTGTCCGCCGGACCAGCCCCCGACGGACAGATCAGCAGGTCCCGCCACCGGAGTCAGCACCTAACCGGCTTGCGCGGCTCGTCTGTTCGTTGCGCAATCGATTGCCTGACGGCCTCAATTTCTTTCCATTGCGCATCAATCTCCTGCCATTGCTCATTGAGGGAGCGCTGCACTGCTGCTTGCCGTCTCGTTCGCGCACCTATCAACAGCTCACTGATAGTGAACCCGATGAGCACGCCAAAAGTCACCAAGAGGGTCACCACCAGAACGATCAAACCAAAGGTGTCCATACTCCCCTCCTTGAGAGAGACGTGGCCCGGCCTATGTTTCCGTCGCTGGTCAGTCAAGCGTCCCACCGTTATCCGTGCCTAGAGGGCAGCCCTCACCCTCGCCTGACCAGCCACAACAACCTCGCCCTCGCGCTCGCTGGGCTCGGTGCGCCCTCTGCAGCAGAATCGCTACGCAAATACATTGCGGGAACGCCTTCATGCGCTTGCCACGCTGGGCGTCACTCCTGACCGGATCTATGTCGATCACGGGGTTGACTGGAACCAACCGCGACCGGCTCGGGTCGCGCCAGGCGTTGGTCGCGTGCCGGGCGGCCGACCCCCTCGTGGTGACGAAGCTCGGTCGGGTCGCGCGTTCGTTGCCTGATGCCCGGGCGATCGCCGAGGAGTTGCTCGCGCGGTCGGTGAGCTGAACCTTGACGGGTCGGTGTGCGACCCGACAGATCCGGTTAGGCGTCTGTTGTTCAACGTGTTGGCCATGGTCGCTCAGTTTGAGGCGGACTCGGGCGGCTGAGGACTCGGGAAGGGATGAACGTCGCCCGCGCCAAAGGTTGACTGCGGGGCAGTCCAAGCTCAGCCCGAAGCAACAAGTCCACCTCCTGGCCTTGCACGGGGCGGTGCAGCACACCATCAGCGAGCTTGAGGAGCCGTTCTGCGTCACCCGCTCGACGGTGTGCCGGGCGTTCCCCCGGGACCGCTCCCGCGCGGTGTCCTGACTCTCTGAAAGTACTGCCGTGATCTTGTAGCCCGTGGTTACCGGTGGTCGGTCGGTTCCGTAGCTCCGCGCTCGACAGGTCGGGCTTGTGGGGCTTGGCAGGTCTCGGTGGCGGGTGTTAGAGAGTGCGCCGACAACAACGGTGGACAGTCCGAGAAGCGCTCGCACGAGGCGACGCAAAGGGTTAGGTGCACAGGAGAATGCAGGAGTTGAGGAACGGTCTCGGTGGAGGTGGTCGCTGCGATATTTCAGCGTACATCGGAATCAGGACAGGTTTATCCCTTCTAAGGGGCCCGGCCATTCGGTCGGGCCCTTCTCCTATGGATGGCGTCAGCAGCGAGCAGGCACCCCGAGGTTCCTCCTGGCGCTACGGGGTGGCCTCTCTCGGCAGACACACTCGACCGCTGACCT
>JAODNG010000304.1 GCA_025465385.1 Pseudonocardiales bacterium | reverse complement strand
GGCGGTGAATCCGGACCCCGCCCTTCGAGAGACCGCCCGGGCACGGGGCTGGGAGATCCGCGACTTCCGGACCGGGCGCAAAGCGGCCAGAACCTCCGCGGTCGGCATCGGCATGGCGGCGGGCGCGGTCGCTGCCCGCCTGGCCTATCAACGTCGCGTTCGCCCCTGACCGCATCACTTGCGCTCGCGGCGTCCTGCCATCACCGCCTACCGGAACCGGCCCGCGAGGCTGAGCACGCCTCGCTCGGCGGTTGCCACCCACTTCGGGTCGACCGTGCGACGCAACGCTGCGCCACGCGCAAAATCGTCGAACGCCTGAAGTCGTCCACCGGGGCGCGAAGCCGAACTCGGTGCGCAACCGGCGAGTGCGTCCTGCTCGTGCAACAACTGCAACCGACCGTCATAGCCCGGCACCGTGGGCACCACGGGAAGCGAGAAGTACCGGCTGAGCACTGTGTCGACGCGTGACCGATGATGTTGACGAAGCGCAGCACCGTGACGTCCACGTCGTCGCGCGAAACCACGGACGTAGCCCTTGGCAGTACAGATGGCCTTGGCGATCAGCGGATTACGCAAGTCGACGCGCACAAACTCGGCGCGCCCCAGCCGCCGCAACAATTCCGGACCCGGAGGCACCGTGTCCACAGCGAGGGCGTGGTCGATCTCGGGATCGGCCGCGAGTCGAACAGCCAGCTGCCCACCGATGAAGCGACTGGCTCCAGTGACAAGAACCGTGGAAGGCAACATGCTGGCCTGCTCCCTGCGCTTGCGCGCAGAGATTACTTCTTCAGCTTGCGGCGTTGCACCCGCGTCTTGCGAAGCAACTTGCGGTGCTTCTTCTTAGACATGCGCTTACGGCGTTTCTTGATCACCGAGCCCATGCTCGGCCTCCTCGCTGGTAGTCGCTGTGTTCGTCAGGCAGGCTGGTCGCAGATAGGCTGCGGAGCGCCCAGCAATGGGCGCGAACGGGCGCCCAGGTTACCCCTCATCGCAGGATTCCCACAAAGTCGGGCGCAGCCGGCACCCGACCCTGATCTCATCCCGCGTCGAAATAAGCGTTCTCCAGGTAACCATGCACGGCAGCCTCCGGAACGCGGAAGGAACGCCCGACGCGAACCGCGGGCAACTCGCCCGCATGTACCAGCCGGTAGACCGTCATCTTGGATACCCGCATCATCGCGGCCACCTCGGCGACCGTGAGGAACTGTACCTTGGCCGCCCCGGCCTGTTCGTTCATCAGCATGGGTTATCGCGTCCTCACCGTCACGCGCCGCCGGGCTTCCCCTCCCGCGGTCCGTGACACACCTGTTCTGATGAGAGTAGCGGGACTGGTGGTGGCCGTGCGACTCCGATCAGTTGTACTTCGCACCGCTTGTAGTGACCATCAGATCCGATGAGCAGCTCCAAGTTCGACCGATCGATCCCGAGCCGCCTCGATGGCCGCCAATATCGCGGCCCGTACGCCATGACGCTCCAGCTCCCGAATCGCCATGATCGTCGTCCCGCCGGGAGAGGTCACGGCCTCTCGCAGCAGCACTGGGTGCTCACCGGTTTGGCGTAGCATCTGGGCTGCCCCAACCGCGGACTGGGTGATCAGCTCTGTCACCATCGGCCGGGGTAATCCGAGCAGGATTCCTGCATCAATCATCGCCTCGACCAGGTAGAAGAAGTAGGCCGGGCCGGACCCGGACAGCGCGGTGACGGCGTCCTGCTGGCTTTCCGGTACTCGGACCACCTTGCCCACGCTGCCCAGTAACTCCTCGGTCAGCTGCAGGTGCGCGTCGGCGGCGAAGCGACCGGCGGATATCGCGCTCATTGCCTCACCGACCAGCATCGGAGTATTGGGCATCACCCGCACGACTGGCACCCCGTCGGGAAGCCGGCGCTCGTAGAGCGCGGTGGGCAGCCCGGCGCACAGGCTCACCACCAGAGTGTTCGGGCGGATCAGCCCGGCAAGCTCAGCCAATAGCGGGTCGATGTCCTGCGGCTTCACCGCGACGATCAGGACGTCGGCCTTACCGGCTGCAGTGGCGGTATCCACCGCGCGTACCCGGTAGGTGTGCTCGAGTTCGGCGGCCCGATCGGGATAGCGCTCCGTAAACATCAGGTCATCCGGACTGCGGCCGGCATCGAGCAGGCCCGAGAGCACGGCCTCGCCGATCTTACCGGTGCCCAGGACAGCAATCGTGGTCATGGCGCTACGGTGCCACAGCGGCCCGACGATCCACCGGCGGCAGGATCCGGTTGTCGGATGCTCAGCCGCGGCCAGCCACCGCGGCGCGAAGGAAGAAGGCGACGTTGCCGGGTCGCTCGGCGAGCCGTCGGGTGAGGTAGGAGTACCAATCCGATCCGTAGGGTAGGTACACCCGTACCGTGTTGCCAGCGGCGGCCAACCGGCGCTGCTCGGCCGGACGCACCCCGTAGAGCATCTGGTACTCGAAGCTATTCGGCGGGCGACCGTACCAGCGGGTCCGTTCGCCCACGATGTCGATCAACCGCGGATCGTGGGTGGCGAACATCGGGTAGCCCGGTCCGGCGAGCAGCACGTTGGCGCAGCGCACAAAGCTACCCGCGACCTCCGCCGGGGTCCGGAATGCGAGCTCGGGTGGTTCGGCGTACGCGCCCTTGCACAGCCGTACCCGGGCACCTTCGACCGCTAGTCCCCGGCAGTCATCCAGCGTGCGATGCAGGTACGCCTGCAATACCGCTCCGGTAGCGGGCCAGCTACGACGTAGTTCGGCGTGCACGCGCAGCGTGGAGTCGGTGAGGGTGTGGTCTTCGGCGTCCAGGGTGACGGTGGTACCGGCCTGTTCGGCAGCGGCGCAGATTTGAGCGGCGTTACGTAGCGCAATCGCCTCGTCGAGCCGCTGACCCACAGCGGACAGCTTCACGCTGACCTCCGCCCGGCCGGTCAGGCCTTCGGCTGCCAAGCACGCCAGCAGTTCGAGATAGCACTGCACGGTGGCCTGCGCACCGGCCGCATCGGCAACGCTCTCCCCGAGGTGGTCCAGGGTCACCGCTAAGCCGTCGGACACCAGGCCCGCAGTAGCGGCCACCGCCTGCTCGGTGTTCACCCCGGCCACGAAACGCTGTACGACGTACCGGCTGACCGGCGCACTGGCGACAAGCCGCCGCACGGTCGCATTACCCGCAACGGACAGAATCAGCGGACGCAGCACAGCGTGCACGCTAATCGGTGCCTTCCCCGCCTGTGTGTCGGGCGCCACCGGGGCGCTCTCAACCCGCCGAACTTCACGGGAGAGCTGTTCGAGCTCCCCGCGTCAGCTCTGCTGTGGAGTTCGGGAACAGCAGAGCTGTGGATGTAGCTGGCCAGCTCATAGGTTGAGGCGCGCAAAGAGCAGGGCCTCGATCAGCAACGCGCGGCGCTCCGGGCGAGTACGGGCGCGGCGGGTGCTCACCTCTAGTACCACGGTGCCGGTAAACCCACGCTCGACCAATCCCAGGCACACTTCGGCGCACGGCTGGCTACCGCGGCCGGGCACCAGGTGCTCGTCGCGCGGCGCACCGCTGCCGTCTGCCAGATGCACGTGGGTCAACTGGCTGCCCATTCGCCGGGCCATCCGCAGCGCATCAACACCCGCCGCGGCGGTATGCGACAGATCCAGCGTGTAATGCGGGTATCCGACGTCGGTGGGGTCAGGCGATGGCACGAAGCTGGATACCTCGAGCCGGCCACGCCGCACCGGGAACATGTTTTCCACTGCGATAGCGAGCCCAGATGAGGCTTCCAGCGCAGCGACCTGCTGACCGAAACTCGTGGCGTAATCTTGCTGCCAGCGAAACGGGGGGTGTACCACCACGATTCCGGCACCGAGTTCGGTGGCCGCTTGTACGGAGCGTTGCAGCCGTACCGTCGGGTCTGCTGCCCACACCCGTTGGGAGATCAGCAAGCAGGGGGCGTGCAAGGCAAGCACGGGCATCCGATAGCGATCCGCCAGCGCCGCGACGGCGGTGATGTCCTGGCTGACCGCGTCGGCCCAGACCATCACCTCGACGCCGTCATAGCCGAGCTCGGCGGCCAGCTGGAAAGCCACGGCGATCGGTTCGGGCCATGTCGAAGCGGTGGACAGGGCCACCCTGATCGAGTGGGCCGGTGACACCGGCTATCGGCCGACGAGCAACAGTGCTGCCGGGGACACTGTGACGAACAGACCGACGAGCACCGCGACGACCGTCGTCTGCAGGTCCTCGGCGCCCCGCACCCGGCGCACCACCCAGACCAGTCCGGTGATCACGGCGAGGGCCACGACCAGCGCGACCACGGGAATCCGCTGCCAGAGCCACTCGCAGATCAGCCACAGCGCGGCGCCGCCGACGATGCCGATCCCGACCTGGCTGACCATCACCGCCCACTCCCACAGCGGCGAGCCGGCCTGCTGCGCCGTCTCCTCATCGGCGACGGTGGCGTTCTCGGTCGGCTCAGCAGTGGACCGGCTGGCGGCGCGCAGCCCCGCAGGCGGTTGGCTGTTACCTGGATCGGCCCTATTCGCTCGAGAGCCGCGGGTATCCGGATAGGCGCTGGCTGGACGCTGGCCCGACCAGTTAGCGGAGTTCACCGGCACTTGATCAAGTCGCGGCAGCTGCTCGGTGACCGGGCCGTCAGGCGGTGTTGTCTTGGGCAGCGGCATTCGCCGGGGCAGCGCCGGAGGGGTCGCCGGCATTGGTGCCGGGACCGCGGGCGGTGGTCCTACCGCTGGCGCCCACTGCTGGAGAGTGGGACCGGTGAGGCGTGGTTGGGTCGACTCGGCGGCGCTGGCAGTCCAGTTCCGCTCCATGACCGGCTGCGCAGCGCCGCGCACGGCCGCGGTGTCGGCGGCGCCGTCGTCGCTATCGTCGTCGGCCCGGCGGCGGCGTCGCCCGGCGCCCGGGGCCGGATCTCCATAACGGGCCAGCAGCTCAGCCACGGTGAACTGCGCCCGCTCCTGCGGTTCGCTACTGCGCCTCATCATCTCTCACCGTGCACCTCGGGCCACGCTGCGTCTAGTCCGTCGAGGTGGGCGGCGCCCCGGCTGCGCCGTCCGGTCGATTCCGTCCAACCAGTCCAACCAATCCAACCTCCGCAGGATCACACCTTCGCGCAATGCCCACGGGCAGAGAGTCATCTCCTCGACGTCCAGCGCACGCATGGTGGCCTGTACCACCAGGGCGCCGGCGACGAGCTGGTGTGACCGGCTGGCGCTGACGCCCTCCAGCTCGGCCAGGTCCTCCGCGCTCATCCGGGAGATGAAGGCGATCACCTGGCTCAACCCGGCGTCGGTGAGGGTACGCCGGACCCGCGGGCCCGCCGAGGATGGCGCGGCACCGCTGAGCCGGGCCAGCGACCGGATCGTCTTCGACGTGCCCACTACCCGATCTGGGGTGCCGGCCTCGCGCAGTTTGCGCGCTGGTACCGCGAGCTGCTCGACGATGTGCTCGCGCAAGGTTTCCAGCTCGCGACGGCGGGGCGGGTCATGTGCCAGCCAGGATCGGGTGAGCCGCCCGGCGCCCAGCGGCAGTGACACCGCCACGTCAGGTTCCTCGTCCATCCCACTGGCGATCTCCAGCGATCCGCCACCGATGTCCACCATCAGCAGCCGGCCAGCTGACCAGCCACACCACCGGCGGACCGCGAGGAACGTGAGGATGGCCTCCTCCTCACCGGAGAGGACCTGCAGCTCGACGCCGGTTTCAGCCTTCACCCGAGTGAGCACCGCGCCGGAGTTGGAGGCATCACGTACCGCTGAGGTCGCGAAAGCCATCAGGTCCTCACAACCCATCGCAGCGGCCGACTCAACGGCGTCGTGCACGGTGCGGATCAAGTGATCGGCTCCCACCCGAGTGATCTTCCCGCGGGAGTCCATCTGCTCGGCCAACCTCAGCACCGATTTCTCTGAGGTCTGCGGCAACGGGTGGGCGCCGTGGTGCGCGTCCACCACCAGCAGGTGGACGGTGTTGGAACCTACGTCCAGCACACCTAGCCGCACGAGAGGCCACGCTACGCCGGGGTTGCCGTTCAGATGTCGTACTTGTAGCCGAGGCCGCGGACGGTGAGTAAGTGCCGTGGCGCGGACGGATCCTGCTCGATCTTGGAGCGCAATCGTTTGACGTGTACATCGAGCGTTTTGGTATCGCCGACGTAGTCCGCCCCCCACACCCGATCGATGAGCTGGCCGCGGGTGAGTACCCGCCCTACATTGCGCAACAGGTACTCCAGTAGGTCGAATTCCTTCAGCGGCAGGCCCACCTCCTGCCCGGTGACGGTCACGATGTGCCGCTCGACGTCCATCCGCACCGACCCTGCCTCCAGCACTGCCGGTCCGAGAGTGGCGGTGGCCGTCGCGCCGTCGGCGCCTTCCGCCCCGCGGCGCAACACCGCACGGATTCGTGCGATGAGCTCGCGGGCCGAGTAGGGCTTGGTGACGTAGTCGTCGGCGCCCAACTCCAGCCCGACGACTTTGTCGATCTCGCTGTCCCGGGCGGTTACCATGATCACCGGAACGGTGGATCGCACCCGGAGTTGCTTGCAGACGTCGGTGCCACTCATC
>JAODNG010000295.1 GCA_025465385.1 Pseudonocardiales bacterium | reverse complement strand
GCCCGCCTGGAACGGCGTCACCTGGAGCAGCGACTCCAGACACGCCTCGGCTCGCTCCTCGACACTGCGCGCGGGCACAACTGAGGTTGGTCACTGGTCAGTACCCAGACGCGTGGCCTCTCCTTGTGACCTAGCCTATCGTCGGAATGTGAGCAGCAACTTCCCACCTGACATCCTGGATCTGCACGTCGTCGAGCACGGCCCCGACGCTCGCGTGGTCACCGTAGTAGGCGAGATCGACGCGCTGACCGCGCCGAAGCTGGCCGCCGTCCTGACCGAACAGTTGACCGTCGCCCACGTCGTGGTGGTGGACCTTGATGGTGTGCAGTTCCTTGCATCTGTCGGGATATCTGTGCTGTTCGAAGCCAACGAACTCGCTACCCGAGAAGACCGCGCACTGCGGTTGGTGTACAACTCCCAGATCGCCAACCTGGCACTGGAGGCGGCTGGCTTGCGGGAATACTTCACCGTCGCCGACAGCGTGCCGCACGCCCTGAAGAACCCACTCTGACGGCCGCGGCGCTCCACGGTCGACCTTGCCACCGCTCGCCATCCCACTGGGCTGGACTGCAGGCTGGATCAGCCAGATCTGGCCGCGGAACTCTCGGGTGAGGCGCGCGGCACGTCATCGAGGTGCTTACTCACCCAGGCGGCGGCGGATGACGACGTTGGTTCCGGTAGGACCCTGATCGATACGCAGATCGTCGCTGCAGTTGCGCATGAACTGGGTACCGCGTCCTCGGTTCTCACCGTTCGCGCTGCGGGATGAGCGCCAATGGCCGGTGTCGCAGACGGTGGCGAGCACATCGGGCATCTGGAGCTCCAGATGCACCGTCACGGTGCCGCCACCCGATCCATAAGCGTGCTCAACAGTATTGGCGCAGGCTTCACCGACAGCAACGAGCAGGTCAGCGATCGCACGCGGCGCGGCACCGATCCCCGACAGCCAACAGCGCATCGCAACGCGGACATCCCTCAGCGACTCGGGCAACGCCGGCACGACCAGATCTAACGGACCAATCTCGCCGCCGTCTTCGCGACGCACAGCGACGGAGCCATCGGCGGCCGGCGTGCCGCCCTGCTCGGCAGGCATCGACACGATCAGAGGGTATCGCACATTCATACGGAACGGGTTGCCGCAATGCAGGTCAAAAATGCAGATCAAACCGCTTGCGAGCAGCTCACACCGCGGCCGAAGGTGTTAGCAGACCAGTCATCGCTCATTGTGCAGGAGAGCACATCCCAGCTCGCAGACGTCATGATCCGCAGCTTTGTATGGCGCGAGTGTGGCCTGGTGCCACAAGAGGGGGTCAGTAACGGTAAACCGGGGTCACCTGTGACCATGGCCGATCGCAGGTCAAGGCACGGTTATAGGGTTCCCAAGCTCTAGACGCGGGTTCGATTCCCGTCACCCGCTCCATCATAATTTCTCAATTCAGAAGCGGTACTCGGTAGAGTTCGCCCGTTTGTTAGTGGTCAACTATTTTCGGGATACTGGTGCTCACCGGTCAGGGCAGCCGCCTCCATCCACTTCACCTGGTCATCGCGGCCCTCGCTCATTCGGCGATCGGGAGCTCGGCGTGCAGGGAGGTTCCGGCGCCGGCGGGACTGTCGACAATGATGGTGCCGCCGAGTGCTTCGACGCGGTCCTTCAGCCCGATGAGGCCGGAGCCGCGGACGGGGTCAGCGCCGCCGGTGCCATCGTCACGGACGTGCAGGTGGAGGACCTGGCCGGCCGTCTCCGCACTGACATGGACGACCGACGCGTGCGCGTGCTTGGCCGCGTTCGTGAGTGCTTCGGAGACCACGTAGTAGGCGGCGACCTCGACCCGCTCCGGCAGCCGCGCGTCAGCGTGCACATTGATCTCGACCGGGACGGCACTGCGGCGCGCGAGCATCTTCAGCGCCGGGGCGAGGCCCCCCTCAGAAAGGATCCCGGGATGAATGCCGCGCGCCATCTCGCGCAGGTCGTCCATCACGCTCACCAGGCCCTCACCGACATTCGCCAACTCGCTCCCGAGGTCGCCGAGCCCAGGCGGGACCGCTGCCTGCGCGGCTCGCAGCGCGAGCGCCAGTGAGACGAGCCGTTGCTGAGCGCCATCGTGGAGGTCGCGCTCGATCCGCCGACGCGTCTCATCCGCAGCGGCAACCACGCGGGCCCGGGAGGCCGTCAGCTCCGCGAGATTCTCGGCGTTGGAAATCGCGGTGGCCACAAGCTCTGTGAACGAGGCGAGGCGCGCCTCGGTGTCCGGTGGCAACGGCTGCTCCAGGACCGAGCCGGCGGCGATCAGCCCCCAGAGGCGGCCCTGGACGATGATCGGCGTCGCGACCGCCGAGCGGAGGGCCGCCTCGCGGATGGGGACACCGAGCGGACCCGAGGAGCTATCGGCATAATTGTCGACCCGGGTCGGACGGCCGGTCTCGAACACGAGTGTGCCGAGGTTGTGCCCCCCAAGGCTCCATCGGCTGCCAACTGGAAAGTGGGTCACTGCACTGCCCCACTGGGCGACGAAGGTAACTGTACCGTCGGACTCGTAGCGGCACATGCTCGCCGAACCGACCGGTAGCAGCTGCCCGACCTCCTCGGCAACCGCCGCGAACACCTTCTCCGTCGGCGCCCCGCGCGCCACCAGCGTCGCGACCCGCCGCAGCGCCGCGTGCTCCGTGGCAAGCCGGGTGATCCCGGCGCGACTGTCGGCGTTCGAGATCGCCGCCGCCAGCAGGTCCGTGAAGGACGCGAGGCACGCCTCGGTACCGGCCCGCGGCGCCCGTTTCAGGCTCGATCCGGTGAACATTACCCCCCAGACGTGGCCCTCGACGGTGATCGGCACCGCGGCCGCTGAGCGGATGCCATGCTCGCGGGCGTCACCGAGCGGGCCCCCGACAGTCGCAATGTTGTCCACCCGGGCCGAGCGCCCGGTCCGCGAGACGGAACTCGTGAGTGCCCCGGCTAGAGGCCACCGGCTGCCGACTGGGAAGTGCTCGCCGGTCCTGCTCCAGGCGGCGATAGCGGTGAGCGAATCGTCGGCGTCGTAGCGGGCCAGGCGCACGAAATCGACGACAACCAGCCGCCTCACCTCCTCGGTGACCGCCGCGAACAGCTCGTCCGTCGGGGCGCCATGTGCCACCAGCGTCGCGACCCGGCGCAGTGCCGCCTGCTCAGCGGCGAGCTGAATGAGCTCGCCGATCAGGATCGACACAGCAGCCCCAGCGACCATGAACCCGACCAGCGAGACCAGGTTGGGCCGCAGGTCAACCCCCGGCATTTCAGACGGTGAAACGAAGAAGAACTCTCGCGCCAGGGCGCCAAACGCAACCGCAGCCAGCGCCGGCCGTGTTCCACCGATTACCGCGACCGCCATGACCACCAGCAGCGTGCAAAACAGGAACCCGCCCAGCACCAGCGACGACTGCCACCCCAGCGCAGCGAGCGTGATCAGCGCGGGGCCGGCGACGGCAAGGACCCACGCTGCCACCTGGCGGGTGGGTGACAGCTGCCTCAACCACGTGCCCCGCAGGCCGCCTAGCACCCTCACATCCTTGAGTTAAGTGGTTGTATTTGGCAAGCGTCGAGGGTGGCCGCTGCCACGTGCGGGGGCCAGCCACCTGGCTACTCGGCGGATCGCCGGACGACGTCCATGAGTATGTCGATCAGCTGCCGGCGGCTCTGCGGGCTCATCCGGCTGAGCACCGTCAGGAGGCGCCTGGCGGTGTCCGGATCGGTGTCGCCGATGATCGGTTCGGCGGCGGCGGTGATGGACAGCTGGATGCGTCGACGGTCTTGCGTGTCCGGCGTACGGTGCACCAGACCCGCGTGGCTCAGCCGATCGACGATCGCGGACGTGGCCGGCGGTTTGGTACCCAGGACCTGGGCCAGATCGGTAAGAGTCACCGGAGACAGCGCACTGATGAAGTGCAGCACGGTGAGCTGCAATAACGTCATTCCGCGGCCCGCCCAGACTGCGGAGCTGGTGGCGACTACCACGCGCAAATGGCCGATGAGCCAGCGGACGTCCTCCTCCGTCACCGGCCCCGCGTTGTCGCCACGATTCGCGCGCTGACCGCTCGACCGGGCATGCAGGTCGCCTTTATCGCCCACGCGGCAGATTCAATCACCGACCGACGCCGTGGCGTCAGTCGACTGACGCTTTCAGCCCGCCAGATCTCTCGTCCACTCCGCGGCCTCGTAGACGAGTAGGCACTCGGACGTCGTGGCTTCATCGAGGGCATTGCGAACCGCGGGGCCGACCCCGACCAGCCGCAACCAACCCTCGCGGTCGGTGAGCCGGTGGTGGGCCTGGGCCAGCACATCAAACAGTCGGTTGTCGCAGCTGCCCACCCCGGCCAGATTCACCACCAGGTACTTAGTGTCGGTGTCTAAGAGCGCCTGCAACTGCAGCCGCAGTTGCGTGAGCCCCGTAACGTCGAGCCGTCCTATTATCGACAGCAAGGCCACCTGTTCGGTGTTGATCCTCACCTCTGTCGAGTCGATCAGCGCGGCGAGGGCGTCGGTCACGCAGGGGTAACTATCAAACTGCCCCAGCAACCCGGTGACGTGCAGTGAGCGCGCCACCACCCGGGTAACCATGCCAGCGAGCTGCAGCTGCGTCCCGGGCGTCTGTCGGGCAAGTTCGTAGGTCCGCAACAGACAGCTCAACCCGCTCGCGCCCAGGAAGCGCACCGCTTCCAAGTCCAAGATCAGATACGCCGGAGCGGTGGCGAGCGCTTCGCGCATGGAGGCTTCGAGTAGCGATGCGGTGAGTACATCCAACTCGCCAACCACCGCCACCACACATACTCCAACGGCTGGGCGTCGAACGGTCACCCCGAACAGTTGCGCCGGCGTGCACGGGCCGACGGTCCCGTTCAGATGATCGGCAGCGGGTAGGTTCTCTCCCTCGCCGGACAAATTTGGCGTCCAGGTCACTGCTCCGGCTCCTCACCGTTCGCCCGGCACATGACGATGAAGGCGCACCTACACCGCGGGGCCGTCATCCGTCGTGCATCGTGCCTTCAGAGCACCGACAGATCTGGGCCGGGTGAACTCTGTGCGAACGGCGCAGAACCGCACCATTCACCGCACATCTTAAACCTGTGGATACGCTGGCGGAGCCGCCGGACGTGCGGCGTCAGTCCTGGAAGCGGTAGCCCATTCCGGGTTCGGTGATGAGATAGCGGGGGCGTGCGGGTTCTGGTTCCAGCTTGCGGCGCAGCTGGGCCAGGTAGACCCGGAGGTAGTTGGTCTCGGTGCGGTAGGTGGGTCCCCATATCTCGCTGAGCAGTCGACGCTGGGAAACAAGCGCACCACGGTCTCGGACCAGGATTTCGAGGATGGCCCACTCGGTGGGCGTCAGGTGCACCTGTTCTCCGGTGCGGCTGAGCACTTTCTTCGCCGCCAGGTCGATGCTGAAATCCATGGTTGCGACCACCATGTCTCGATCAGTCGGTGAACCGGACCTGCGCACAGCGGCACGCATCCGAGCGAGCAGTTCGGGCATGCTGAATGGCTTGGTCAGGTAGTCGTCGGCCCCGGTGTCCAGAGCGTTGATCTTGTCGGCGCCATCAGTGCGGGCGGAGAGCACGATGATCGGCACCGTGGACCAGCTACGTAGCTCTGCGATGACCGCGGTGCCGTCGAGATCGGGTAGGCCTAGATCCAGCAGGACCAGGTCGGGGTGTTCAGCAGCACTGGCTCGTAGCGCCGCCCGGCCGGTCTGGGCGGTGCGCACGGCATAGCCGCAGGCGGTGAGGTGGATGCGGATGGCGCGCAGGATGTGCGCGTCATCGTCGACCACCAGGACTCGGGTCGTCATCGCTGCTCGTGGGTTCGCGCGGCGAGCTCGGGCACCGTTACTGATGGAGCCGGTGCGAGCGGAAGGGTGATCATCATGGTCAAGCCACCGCCAGGTGTCGGCTCGGCGCGGATGCGGCCGCCCATCGCTTCGGTGAAGCCGCGGGCCACGGCTAGGCCCAGGCCCACCCCGGGGCGCGAGGCTCGATCGCCGAGCCGCTGGAACGGCGCGAACAGCGACTCCAGTGCCCCAGTAGGCAGGCCGGGCCCGCGGTCGCTGATTTGCAGCTCGGCCTCACCCCCGTGCACCGCTGCCCGGATCAGCACCGAGGCGCCCTGACCGTGCCTCAGCGCGTTGTCGACGAGGTTGGCCACCACCCGTTCGAGCAGCCCTGCATCAGCAAGCACCGCCGCCAGCGTGTCGTCGACTTCCGTGGTGACCAGATGTCCGCCGTCCACGGTCGATAAGGCGCGTGCGACGACCTCGTCGTAGCCCACCGCGGTCAACTGGGGCAGGACGGCTCCGGTGGCTAATCGGGCGGAGTCGAGCAGGTTGTCGACCAGCGCCTGGAGGCGATCCGCGGACTCCTCGAGAGTGGCCAGCAATTCGGTGGTGTCTGCGTCCGACAATTCCAGGGCCGGGTCGCGCAGGGTGCTCGCCACGGCCTTGATCGAGGTCAGCGGCGTGCGAAGGTCATGGCCGACCGCGGAGAGCAGTGCACTGCGCAGCTCGGTGGCTTCGGCCCGCCGTTGGGCGTCCAGCGCTTGGGCCGCCATCCGCTGGGCCCGCAGCGCGAGCAGCGCCTGACCCGCCACCGCCTGCAGCACGCGTCGGTCACGGGCCGTCAGGGTTCGGCCACGCAGCGACAGATGGACGTCATCGTCGATCGCGACGTCGGCGTCGGCGGCTTCCGGTGCCGAAACCGGATCGGATCCGGCACTGGCCACCCGCTGCCAGCCGCTGCGCTGGCGCTCAAGCAGCGCCACCGAGCTGGCTCCGAAGGACTCCCGCACCTTGTTCAGCAGCAGCGGGAGCGGCTCGTGGCTAGTCAGTACAGCTGCGGCGAACTCACTGAGCAGGGTGGCCTCCGCCCTCGCCCGGGAAGCCGGCTCACCGCGTCTAGCCGCCTGATTGACCACCAGCGCCACCATCACCGCAACCAGCACCATGACCGCGAGCGTGATCACGTTTTGGTTGTCAGCGATCGTGAAGGTGTACAGCGGTGGCGTGAGGAAGAAGTTGAGCAGCAGCCCGGACGCGACGGCGGCCAGCAGAGCGGGGCCCAGTCCGCCGATCAGCGCGACCACGACCACTGCCAAGACGAACAGCATCACGTCAGTGGGCAGCCCGAGCAGGCCCTGGCCGGACACCGAGATCAGCGTTGCCAACGCCGGCAACGCCAGGCCGAACAGCCAGCCCAGCAGCGTGCGGCGGCGCGAAAGCCGTCCGCTCGCGGCTGTCATTAACCCGGTACTCATCAGCCCATTGTTGTCCCGACTCGTTCCGAAGGGGCCGCACCGAGCCAGCCCTGGTCCGCGACGCCCAGGTGATAAGGCACGTTAACCACCACGACGCCGGGGGTGAACAGCAAGCGCCCCTTCAATCTCAGCGCACTCTGGTTGTGCAGCAGGTTCTGCCACCACTGCGTAGTCACATATTCCGGGATGAAAACGGTGATGACCGAGCGCGGTTCATACCGGCGCAGTTCCCGGACATACTCGACGAGCGGTCGGGCCAGATCACGGTACGGGGCGGCCAGCACCTTCAGCCGCACCGAAAGATCGCGTCTCTCCCACTCTGCGACCAGCTCCCGGGTCTCGGCGGCGTCCAACTCCATGGTCACCGCTTCCACCACGTCAGGCCGGGTGGCTCGGGCCAGCGCCAATGCCCGCAGCGCCGGCCGGTGCAGCCGCGAGACCAACACGATCGCGTGCACCCGGGCCGGCAGCGTGGCTGCCACATCATCGACGCTGATCTCCTGGCTCACCCGCGCGTAATACCGGTTGATCCCGCGCATCACGAAGAACAGCAGAATCATCGCCGTGACCGCCAGCCACGCACCATGCGCGACCTTGGTGGCGAACACCACGACCAGCACCACGCTGGTCGAGACGGCACCCACCAGATTGATCACCTGGGAGCGGCGGATCGAGCGGCGTCGCCGGGGCTGCCGCTCGTTGGCCAGCTCCCGCGTCCAGTGCCGCACCATCCCTACCTGGCTGAGAGTGAAACTGGTGAACACGCCGATGATGTACAGCTGGATCAGTTTGTCGATGTTCGCGTCGAAACCGATGATCAAGGCGACGGCCACTCCCGCAAGCAGCAGGATCCCGTTGGAGAACACCAGCCGATCCCCACGATTGTGCAGCTGCCGAGGCAGGTAACGGTCCCGGCCCAGGATCGAGGCCAGCACCGGGAAACCGTTGAACGCGGTGTTCGCGGCAAGGATCAGGATGCCGGCGGTCGCGGCCTGGAACAGGTAGAACAACGCCGAGCCGCCGCCGAACACCGAGGCCGCGATCTGCGAGATCACCGACGGATTCCCGTCGGGCTGTGCGCGGGCTTGCAGCCGCACTGCCAGCAGGGTGATCCCGGTGAACAACACCACCGCGATCACGCCCATCAGCGTCAGCGTCAGCGCCGCATTACGGCTCTTGGGTTTACGGAACGCCGGCACCCCGTTGCTGATCGCTTCCACCCCGGTCAACGCGGTGCAGCCCGACGCGAAGGCTCGCACCAGCAGGAGCACGGTCAACATCCCGCCGATGTGGATGGTTGCCGGCAGCGGCTGCCGGGCCGTCTCCGCCAACGCCAGCGTGCCACCCCAGCCCTTGACAGCTGCCACCACGAACATCAACAGGGTCAAGCCGATGAACCCGTAGGTCGGTACGGCGAACGCCCGGCCTGATTCCTTCGTACCGCGCAGGTTCGCCAGCGCGAGCACCACGACGAACCCGACCGACAGCGCCACCGCGTGCGGCGCGAATCCCGGCAGCGCCGAGGTGATCGCCACGACGCCGGACACCACTGACACCGCCACTGTCATCACGTAATCCACCAGCAACGCACTCGCCGCCACCAGCGCTGCTGTCTCGCCGAGGTTGTCCCTGCTCACCACGAATGCCCCGCCGCCATTCGGGTAGGCGAAGCAGGTCTGCCGGTAGGACGCCACAACCACCACCAACAGCACCACCACGGCCAGCCCCACCCACGGTGTCTGGGACAAGGCGGCGAGACCACCAGCTGCTAACACCAGGACGATCTGCTCGGTCGCATACGCCACCGAGGAGATCGGGTCGCTGCAGAACACCGGCAAGGCAAGCCAGGTAGGCAGCAACGTCTCACCCAGCCGCGCGCTGCGCATCGGCCGACCGACGAGCACCCTCTTCAGCACCAGGCTCACGCCACCGAGCCTCGCACCGCCGCAACCCGCCAGCACCGATCTTGACGCATCCCTAACGACCGCTCAGCTGGCCCCCGGCAGGAACATGGTGAGGCGGGGGCTGAAGACACCGTGGCGGATGCCCGACGGGAACCAGTTCCGCAGCGTGGCAGCAGCCGTTACCCGCACGTCGACCCGGGCCAGCCGGGTCACCCCGTAGCAACTCGGACGTACTGACCACACCCTGCGGTGCGGACCGAGCTGAACCAGCGCGAGCACCTTCGGTATCAGCATGGGCACCACGAGCCGGTGAGCGGTGGGGGTGGCTTCGACGCACCAGCCGTCGCCGGTCGTTGCCATCGACATGCCAACCGCCGGCTGACCGTCGAAGCTGGCCAACGTCTTGGGCAGCGCCCAGTTGGCGCGTCCGCCGACCACGCTGGCCGGGGAGTCGACGGCGATGAAGGGGACGTGAGTGAACACCGTGGCGCCCCGGCGGTAGACGACTGCCCCGATGACCTCGCTGTAGGACCCGACGGGAGTGCGCAGGTACCGGATCAGCGCTCCGACCGTGGCGATCGGCGTGGCGCCGGCCGACACTTCCGTCGGCACTACCACATCGATCGCCGCGCGGGCGCGAGCATCCGGTCGATCTGTCCACAACAGCGCGGCAGCGGTGACCCGCCACGGCGCGGGCGGAGCGTTTGCGGGCAAGGACGCCAGGTCCTCGCGGGGCAACGCCGTCTCCGGTGTCCCCGGTGTCCCCGGTGTCCCCGGTGTCCCCGGTGTCC
>JAODNG010000280.1 GCA_025465385.1 Pseudonocardiales bacterium | reverse complement strand
GTGCTGGACATCCTGGTCACCTCCGGCGTAACGCCAAGGCTGCCATCAGGTTCTTCCGCAAGCTCCTCACGGTGTTGCGGTACGTGCCGCGGATGCTGGTCACCACAAGCTGGCCAGCCACGGTGTGGCACACCGACGGTTGATACCCAGGGTTGAGCACCGTCGATCGAAGTACCTGAATAACCGGGCCGAGAACTCCCACCAACCCACCCAGGCGCGAGAACGGGCGATGAAACGCTTCACCTCCTCCTGCGCGGCGGGGGAGAACGCGAGGCTGCCCGCGACCAGACCCTCCCGCTCCGGCCACGACAGGACGGGTTCGTCCGGACTGCGGGTCAAGTCGACGTCCACCGCGGGCGGTAGGTCACCCCCGCGCCGTCGAGGGACGCTGGCGCCAGTACGGCGAGCGAGTAACGTGAGATCACAGGGTGCAGCCCTTCTGCGTTCGGGGTTCGGGTTGTGTCTCGTGCCGGTGCGTGCGGCATGCCATCCAGGTCATCGGTGGTAAACCAACCGGGAAACCGCCTGTCCGGGCCCATCGCCTGCCGTCGGCGCCGAACAGGCTGCCGGACATCAGGCGCACGCCGCAGGCGCGCTCCAGCAGCGCCGCCGCGTCCTCGTCGTACGACCGCCGGCCCAGGTCCAACCACAGGAAGTAAGTGCTGGCGGGCCGCACCATCCTGCTCGGCACCGTGCCCACCATGGGACTGCGGCTGAAACGTCTCGTGCGTTCCCTCGCTCACACCCACTCCTGCCGGCGGCTGCGACCGCTGTGGGAGACCCTCCACAGACGTCGTCGGGTCGTACGGCCGATGCCGCTGACTGCCACGACCTCGGGGCTTCCAATGCCAGCGCCCAACCGACACCCCCGCTGGCGGGTATCCACGTCGGGCGCTGGCGGTGAAGACGCAAGCGGGTCTGGGCGTGATAGTGGCGTCGTGGACGACTCGGCTGTCGCGGACGCCCGGACCGAGGGCCGGGTGAGGCCGGAGCTTTCCCGCCTGGAGGTGGCTGATCCGGGGCGGTGGCGAGCGTTGGCGGTAACCCAGTTCGCGGCATTCATGGTCTTGCTCGATGTGAGCATCGTCAACGTCGCGCTGCCCTCTATCGAGCGCGGGCTGGCCGTGCCGGCGGCGACCGCGCAGTGGGTAGTGTCCGGTTACGCATTGGCCTTGGGGCTGACCTTGGTGCCGGCGGGCCGGCTTGGCGATTCCCTCGGGCGGCGCCGCATGTTTCTGATCGCTCTGGCGGCATTCGTCGTGACCAGTGCACTGACCGGTGCCGCGCCGAGCATGGGGCTGCTGATCGTCGCCCGGCTGCTCCAAGGCGTCGCCGGCGGCATGCTCATCCCACAGAACTCGGGGCTGATCCAGGAGCTGTTCCAGGGCGCCGAGCGCGGCCGCGCCTTCGGGATCCTCGGTTCGACGGTCGGGTTGGCCACCGCGGCCGGCCCGGTGATCGGCGGGCTGATCCTGGCCCTGACCCGGGGCCCCGACAACTGGCGCTGGGTGTTCTACGTCAACGTGCCAATCGGCCTCGTCGCGCTGATCCTGGCGACCCGGTTCGTACCATCTACGACCGGTGCCGGTTGGCGCGCTACGCACCTGGACTTGCTCGGTTCGCTGCTACTCGGCGGTGCCGTGCTCAGCCTGCTGATACCCCTGGTCGACGCGGGCAGCGGCGGACTGAATCGGCTGTGGTTGCTGTGGGGGGTAGCTGCGCTGCTGCTGGCGGTGTTCTGCTGGTGGGAGCTACGCACCGTACAGCGGGGGCGGCAGCCGCTGCTGGATCCGCGGCTTGCGCGCACCCCCGGCTACCCCGCCGGATCCGTCATCGGCATGGTCTACTTCATTGGGTTCACCGGCATCTGGCTGGTGCTCGCGCTGTTCCTGCAGGATGGCCTGGACTACTCCCCGCTGCGCTCAGGCCTGGCGGTGACCCCGTTCGCCCTCGGGGTGGCCGCTTCCGCGGTCATCGCCGGCCGGCTGGTGTCCCGGTTCGGGCGCTGGCTGACGGTGTACGGGCTGACCGCGGTGGTGGTCGGGCTGACCGCAACCGCGCTGGTGCTGCGGCACACCACTGGTGACGCGGCGGCGTGGGCGATCGTCGGGCCGCTGCTCGTGGCCGGCCTTGGCGGCGGCATGGTGACCTCACCCAACATGGCGCTGACGCTGCAGGACGTGCCGGTGGAGATGGCCGGTGCAGCCGGCGGGGCGGTGCAGACCGTTCAGCGGATCGGCGCGGCGATCGGCACCGCCGTCCTCGCCACGATCTTCTACCATGTCCTTCTCCGCACCGGCCACGACTACCCGATAGCGGTCTCCGACACCCTGCTAGCCGCTGCAGGGTTCATACTCCTGGCGCTGCTGATGGCCCTCGCAGAGGTGACGCGACGACGGCGGCACCGCCCCAAGCGGCCCGCACCCGAGGGAGACCCGAACAGCACCCGCCGAACTCATGACGCGCCTTCGCCAGATCCAGATGGTGCACACCGGCGGCCGCCACCTCAACCACGATCTGACCCGGATGGGGTCCCGGCTCAGCGAAGTCGCCGAGTGCGGCGAAGCCCAACTCAACGAGCACGGCGGCCTTGATGAGCTGATCACTCCTATCACCCGAGGGCGCGGTCGAGGTTGAACGCGGCGCTGATCAGCGCCAGGTGGGTAAAGGCCTGCGGGAAATTGCCCTGCGGCTCGCCGGTGCGGCTGATCTGCTCGGCATACAGGCCCAGACGGTTGGCGAGCATCCAAGTCGCGGGCGCCACAGATAACCGCCTCTGCTGGAACGGGTCTTTCGTGTGGCGGTGTCAGTGGACCACCGGGTGGGCTGCATCGACCCAGGGCACATGTTCGGGCTCGACTACCCCGTCGATGTCGAGGTTGACCACGATCGGCTCCTGGCCACTGCGGGCCACCACGCATTCCAGCGGCTCGTCATCGAGGGCGTTGATCTCTTGGTGCGGCACGAACGGCGGTACGAAGATGAACCCGCCCGGGCCGGCTTCGTCGGTGAATTCGAGGTTCGCGCCCCACCGCATCCGGGCCTGGCCGCGGATCACGTAGATCACGGTCTCCAGCTCGCCGTGATGGTGCGGCCCGGTCTTCGCGCCGGGGTGGACCGTGAAAGTCCCGGCCCACAGCTTCTCCGAGCCCGTCCGGTCATGGGTGACCGCGGCCGCGCGGGTCATCCCCGGTGTCTGCGGGGTGTTGGTGTCCAGCGCGTCGCCCGGGATGACCCGCACGCCCTCGGTGCGCCAATCCCGGGTTACGCCAGGTTCAACTGGGCCCATGCTTTGAGGCTAGTCCGAGAAGCGGTGGCCCGGAACCACACGGATCGTGCGCCACGTTGGTCCGGCAGCGGTCAGACCTCCACGGGCACAGCGCTGTGTTCAGGAAGGACAGCGGAACTAGACGTGCGTGATTGGAGCGGACCAGGCGCAGGACTTGGTTCCGCTCCGGACGAGGACGTGAGATCCGAGGGCGCACCTGCTCCCTGATGAGGCGGCCGAGGGCTGGTGTCCACGCAATGACGCCGGCCGGGGATGGAACTCACACGATTTGACTTTTCCAGCTAGCGGGTGTGCCAGGGTGGGTGC
>JAODNG010000248.1 GCA_025465385.1 Pseudonocardiales bacterium | reverse complement strand
GCTGCGCGATCCCGACAGCGGGGAGTACCTGGTACAACCTCTTGGCACCTCCGGCGCCCATCTGCTGGCCTCGCTGGCTGAGGCGAACTGCCTAATCCTCGTCGATCCGGAGATCACAGATGTGTCTGTCGGCGAGCTGGTTGCAGTGAGCTTCCTCGCTCAGCGCGGATGAGGCGTCGTGCTCGGGCCTGGACCTGATGGTCGTCACCCCGGTTGGCCGGCGCGGCTGGGCCCGGTGCGGGTCGCCGCGGGTGAGGTCATGCTGCGCCCGGTACGGCTGCGCGATGGTCCGACGTGGAGCCGGCTAAGGCTGCGCGATGAGGCCTATCTGCGCGTCTGGGAGCCGGATGGCGAAGGGGTTTGGGCGGAGCGGTTCGCCACCATGGTTTGGCCGGTGATGTGCAGCGGGCTGCGCGCGACGGCCCGGCGGGGCCAGGCGCTGCCCTTCGCCATCACGGTGGGGGGAGAGTTCGTCGGTCAGCTCACGCTGGGCAACGTGGTGCGTGGCGCGCTGTGCTCCACGTGGGTCGGGTACTGGGTGGAGTCGGGTGCGGCCGGGCGCGGTGTGGCGACGGCGGCGGTGGCACTAGCGGTGGACCACGCGTTCGGGCCGGTGGGGCTGCACCGGGTCGAGGCCACCGTGCGGCCGGAGAACGCAGCCAGCCTCCGGGTGCTGGCCAAGCTCGGGTTCCGCGATGAGGGCCTGCTGCTTCGCTACCTGGAGGTCGACGGCGCGTGGCGGGACCATCGGCTGCTCGCCCTGACTCAGGATGAGGTCGGCGCCGGGTTGGTGGCGAGCCTGGTCCGTTCCGGCCACGCTCGCCTGTCGTGAGTGCATAACGGGGCTCGAACCCTGTTACGCACTCACGACCTCCGGCGCGCCTCCGGGATCGGCGAGTCCCCGGTGACTACCGTGATCTAGGAGGTATTGCAGGCAGCTCAGGAATGGCGGACCGGGTAGGGGGCGCGGAGTGCCCAGCTCGCTGATCTTTGCGGCGCTGGCGGCGGCATGGCTAGTCGTCCTCGTCCCGATGATCGCAAAGCGACGGCAGGAGGTGGTCCGCACGGCGGAGTCCGCGCTGGCTTCCCGGGTACTGCACCGGCCGGGCCCTCCTCGGGTGGCGCACGAGCACAGTCAACAGGTGCGCATGATCGGTGAACGAATCGCGCAGCGGGAGTCAATCTTGGACGAGCATCGGTACAGATCGGGTCGCGGTGGCTATGACCCGGAGGTCGCTGCGCAGTTGGCCCGGGAGAAGTACGCCCTCCGGCAGCGAGTGGTGCTTGGTCTGGCGGTCGCCGCGGTGGTCAGTCTGGTGCTGGCCTACACCGCGTTAAGCCTGCTGTGGTGGGTGCACGTGGCGCTGGATCTGGCCCTGGTCGGTTATCTCGGTTATCTACGTCGGCAGGTGCGTATCGAAGACGAGGTGCGACGGCGTCGGGCCGCGCGTGCAGCCGGGTCTCGAACAACCGGTCTAGAGCCCGACGTTCACCACGACGTCTCCGCCAACGAGCACCGCGGGGAAGGGACGGAGCCGGAGCCATCGTTGGAGCGGCACGCTGCGGCATCGTCGATGCCCCCACCCACCGCCGTCGCTCTGGACCTAGACGATGAAGACCCCACGTTCGACGAGCTGCAGCCAGCGTTCAAGCCACCCTACCGTCGGGCGGTGGGCGAGTAGCTCGCGACCGCTGCTAAACTCGGCCCGCATCGCGGGGGGCTGTAGCGCAGTTGGTAGCGCGTCTCGTTCGCATCGAGAAGGTCAGGGGTTCGATTCCCCTCAGCTCCACCGATGAATACCCAGGTCTGTGGCCTGGGCATTCACGTTTCTCTGGTGTGCGAGTCCCTTCTCTTTACTGGGAAGCGAGCCGAGATCCGCATCCCGCTCGCGGCCGCATGAGCCGACGACGTCCGACCATGGCGGATGAGCGCACCTTCGAGCCAGTATGAGTCTGCGGCTCTCCGACCGGGACGCATGCTGCTCAGTCCGCGTCGCTGTGTTGCTCGGTTCCGGGCACGCCCTCACTGCGGGACCAGCGCACGTGGAGTTCGTCGCGAGTGCCGAACCGAACGAGATGGCGACCGACGACGTCTTCTAGGCGCGCGAGATCGTTTGGATTTCCCTGGATAGATAGGTGGAGTCCGTCAGACGCGCAGGACAGCTCGGCGCGTCCGTCGGCAAACTCGATCCAGCCGCGTTGGTCGCTGTCGGACCAGTCGCCGCTGTTACGGCGACTAAGATGGGCGACGAGCTGCTTGCCGTAGCGCGCCGGTCGGTCCGTGACTACCAGGGCTTCGCTTCGACTTGTCATCGACCGTGCCTCCTGGTCTCGTTGTTGTCCTCTGTCTCGTTGTTGTCCTCTGATGGGGACACGCCTGTCTAGCCCTTCTTTGTCGTATCGATGCTGTTCGAGCCGCCCGGTCGTATGGGCCCCACCACTTACCCCTCGTCGGTTAGCTCAACTAGCGTGAGCGCGGCGTCGCCGGTGTCATCGGCCGATCATTCGCATCTGCGCTTCTTCATGGTGGTCGCCGGCCGCCGGGGCGAGGTTGTTGAGCTTATCGATCTGCTCGGTGGATAGTACGACGCCGTCGGCGGCGGTGCTCTCCTCGACGCGGGAGACGCGCTTGGTGCCGGGGATGGGCGATGTCCCAAGGGCAGCAGCGCGGCCATGAGACGTTGGCGAATGGCGTGGGCGATCCGTTGGCGGCCCGCGGGCCTGGAATCTCGCTGCGCTCCATGCCGCCCTGCTGCGAACAGACCGCTGGCGAACAGGAGGTCCAGCGCTGCCCAGGTGGATTGCGCCCGCCGGGTGAACACGTTCTGCGCGACCCCGGCCAGCGCCGCCCATTGGACGACAGTGAACACCGTCTCCAGCGCCTGGCAGGCTGCAGCGTGGAATGGTCCGGGGTCGCCGTGTCTTAGCCGGCGTTGTCGGTTATGGAGGTGACATCGGCCGGGGTCAGTTTTATCGCCGCGGCGGCGACGTTGTCGTCTACGTGTGACACCGATCCGGTGCCCGGGATCGACGGCGATCGGGCCAGCAGCCAGGCGAGCACCATCTGCCGCGGTGTCGCGTCGTAGCGCTGCGCTATCTCCCGCACGATCCGGTTGCGGTCAACATTCTGGATCGGCGCCCACGGCAGGAAGACCATCTGCTCCTGCTCGCAGAGATCGATCAGCGACTCCGATTGGCGGTCCTCCTCGAACACACCAGTCCAGCCACCACCCGTATTGGGTTTCGATTCTATCGGCTACGGCGGGGCCGTATACACACTGGGAACGGTTGTCTGACGGCCCTCCGTGGATGACAGCGACATCAGTTGTCACTCGCCTGTCGCTGACTTCGTGCTCATTGCGAACGCCCGCCTCGCGGCAGAGGAGTGCATTCGATCTCGAATTTTCTGTCGCTATTGGCGGTTCGCGTTGCCCGCGACGAGAGGCAGGAGATCGTCCAGCGACACGGTGAGATCACTCCCGGTGCTGCGCTGTGCATCGCGGTCGAGTG
>JAODNG010000237.1 GCA_025465385.1 Pseudonocardiales bacterium | reverse complement strand
GTGACGAGCGCGATCTACGTCGACGTGCTCAGAGAGGTGCAGCGCGATGCGGTCGACCGTCTCGGCCACCTGTTCGGACCGGACGACGAGTCCGACACATGACCACCAAGTGCTGTCAGAACTGCGTTCAGGGCCGGTTCCTACGGGGACTGATCCTTGCGTTGTGGCTGCTCCCCGAGTTGGACTTGAACCAACAACCCTGCGATTAACAGTCGCATGCTCTGCCAATTGAGCTATCGGGGAAGGTACTGGGGGCTCGATACCGCTAGCGGATCTGCCGTGCGTCAGCGTAGCGTACCGCGCTCAGCACCCGGCTACCCGGCCTGCGCGACGGCGAAGATCCGGCGGAACGGAAACCAGGTCACCCCGTCCGCTCCGGCCGGGTAGGCGGCCCTCAAGCGGGGCGCGAGTTCCTGCCGGAACGCCGCCCACTCCCCCGCCGACAGCGCCGCCCGGACTGGCCGCAGGGCGGTCCCAGTGATCCATTCGAGCACCGGGTCGGGGCCGGTGAGCCGGTGCAGGTAGGTGGTCTCCCAGACGTCCAGCTCCGTGGCGCGGGGCGCCAGCACCGCAGCGTACCCGGGGGGTTCGAGCACCGGGTACGTCGTCCTGAGCTCGAACAGGTCGCGCCAGCGAGGTTCTGCGGCAAGCCGTGCTGTCTCGGCGTGTGAGGGTGCGCTGAAGTTGCCCGGAACCTGCAGGGCCAACCATCCACCGGCCGGTAGGTCCCGCATCCATTGGCGCAACAACTCGGCGTGCTCGGGAACCCACTGCAAGACGGCGTTGCACACGACCAGACCGGTGCCGGGAACGGGTGACCAGCGACGAACGTCGCACAGCTCCGCGTGGATACCCCGTTCCCGCGCGGCCTGCACCATCTCCGGCGAGCTATCCAGCGCTATCACGCTGGCCATCGGCCACCGCTTGGCCAGCAATCGGGTGAGGTTGCCGGGCCCGCAACCCAGATCCACCACCAGCGCCGGGTCCCGCACGTCCACCCGGGCTAGCAGGTCGTGAAACGGCCGGTCACGGTGGTCACCGAACGCGAGGTAGGTCTCCGGGTCCCACACCGCCGCCGCGACCTCCTCGCTGTGTAACCGAAACTACAGCTACGAAACTAACCCGGTGGCGCCGGTGGTGACAGTCGCTGCACCACTTCGCTGACCATCGCCTCTACCACACCGGGCGCGGTACCCGGATCGGCCCGCACCTGCAGCACCACACCGTCCAGACCGGGAACCCGGCGCTGCACGAACCAGGCGCCACCACCGGGCAACTCGCAACGATGGCTCGACCGGATCGAGCTGGTGACGCGTTCGCGCACCACTTCGGGGACCGTGCCGGGCTGCGCGAGCGCGAACCGGCGCGGTGGCAGGTCGGCCAGCAGCACGGCCGCACCCACGGTGCCCGTGGCGACGGCTTCGGTAACCACCAGCGCGCTGCGGTCCCACACTGCCTTGCTCACCAGGTGCCAGCCGACCCGACGGGACTCGGTACCCTCGGGCACCCACAGTCCCAGCCGGGTCAACACCAGGTGTCCGCCACCCGCCAACTCCCCCGTCGTCACGATCGGTTCGTCGGCCTCGAGGGTGCCGGTGAATCCGGCGGGCACCTCAGGGACCGCGGCAAAGCGTCGCAACAGCCGCCTCCACCCACTCACGCTTGCGCGCCTAATGCCTGCTCACGAAGCGCCCGGTAGTACTGCTCGAGCGCAACCAGATCACCGAAGTGCTGATGGTAGGACTGCGCATCCTCCACTGGTGAGATCCGTTGCAACCGCGACTTGATCTCGGCGACCTGCCGCCCGACGACCGTAGCCTGCAGGCTGGCGAGCAGGCTGCCGATGTAACGCACGTCGTCCTCGGCGCTGCCCTTGGCTCGAAGCGTCTCCACGGCGAGCTCAGTGACCAGTGATCGTTGGGGACAGTGCTCGGCGACGGCGGCAACCCACGACGGACCGGACATCCCCGCGGCGGTGCCGCCTGCGGCCAGCACTGCCGCGTGCACCTGCGCGTAAGCCGGGTGGGTGAACGCGTCGGCGGGTAGCGCGTCATACACCGGTCCGGTGATCCCCGGCTCCTGGAGCACCGCCTTGAGCACCTCGCGCTGCGCCTGCAGCCGCACATCGTCCCGCGCCGGAAGATCTGTGCCTTTCTCCGCCGCGCAACTGCTCGGAGTGCGCTCACGCCGGTTTTTCGTGGCTGCCGCCAGGAAGCTGCTTTTCGTGGTTGCTACCACTGGGCTGCCTTCCGTGGCTCCCGCCATGGGGCTAGGTCGTCGAGGAGCCTCGCCGGCAGCTTCCCGCACCCGGCTCCGCACGGTAGCGATGTCGTCCCAGCCGACCCAGCCGGCGAGCTGCCGAGCGTACTCGTCGCGCAGGGACACATTCTTGATCTGGGCGACCAGCGGGACGGTGCGCCGCAAGGCCGCTACCCGGCCCTCCGCGGTGTCCAGGTCATGCTCGGCGAGCAACGTCCGCACCGCGAAAGTGAACAGCGGCTGGCGGCGGGCCACCAGATCGCGCACCGCGGCATCGCCTTTGGCCTCGCGCAGCTCGCACGGGTCCATCCCGTCTGGCGCGATCGCGATGAAGGTTTGCGCGGAGAAGCGTTGCTCGTCGTCGAAAGCCTTCAGCGCCGCCTTCTGCCCGGCCTCGTCGCCGTCGAATACGAAGATCACTTCACCGTGGAACTCGAAATCGTCCATGAGCAGCCGCCGGAGCACCGAGATGTGCTCCGCGCCGAAAGCCGTGCCGCAGGAAGCGAGCGCCGTGGGTACCCCGGCCAGGTGCATCGCCATCACGTCGGTATAGCCCTCGACCACGACGACCTGGCGGCGCCGAGCTATCTCCCGCTTGGCTAGGTCCAATCCGAAAAGCACCTGCGACTTGCGGTAGAGCAGCGTCTCGGAGGTGTTGAGGTACTTCGCGTCGACACGGTCGTCGTCGAACAGCCGCCGGGCGCCGAAACCCACCACGTCACCGCCGAGATCCCGGATAGGCCACAGCAGCCTGCGGTGGAAACGGTCTATCGGCCCACGCTGGCCCTCCCGGGACAGCCCAGCCTTCACCAGCTCCTCGACGGAGAATCCTCGGGCCAGCAGGTGTTTGGTGAGCTGATCCCAACCTGAAGGGGCGAAGCCGCAGCCGAACGTGCCGGCCGCCTGCTGGGTGAACCCGCGCTGCATCAGGAACTCCCTGGCTGGCTGCGCCTCGGCCGAGCTCAGCTGTTCGGCGTAGAACTCCTGGGCCAGCTTGTTCGCCTCAACCAGCCGGGATCGGGTGCCGCGATCGCGCTGCACCGAGGAGCCGCCGCCGGTGTAAGTCAGCTGGATGCCAACCCGATCAGCCAGCCGCTCGACAGCCTCGACGAAGCCGAGGTGCTCGATCTTCATCATGAAGTCGACCACGGAGCCTCCTTCGCCGCAGCCGAAGCAGTGGAAGGTGCCGTGCCCGGGGCGAACATTGAACGACGGGGACTTCTCGTCGTGGAACGGGCACAATCCCTTGAGCGAATCCGCACCGGCCCGACGCAGCGCGACGTACTCGCCGACGACCTCGTCGATCCGGTTGCGCTCGCGGACCTCAGCGATGTCCTCGTCCCGGATCCGTCCAGCCATAGCCGCCCAGTGTAGGGACGGCGCGGTCTAGCACCGGACCGCCTCGAGGGTTCGCGGGTGGCGTCATCGGGTCCGGGACCTCAGCCGAACCGGTAGCCGCGTTCAAGCCTACGGACATAAATGGGAATTCGTAAGCGGCGAAGCAGACAACTGCTCACCGGCAAACACCCAGAGCACGGGCGATAACAGAATCTACCCGACCGCCAATGTCAATCCATAGTGAAGCCCGTCGAACCCTTCTCGTTGGTTTTTTAGACCGGTCCTGTTCATCCTCGGCGTGCAGCGTCACCGCAGTTCATATCGGTGTATCTGGGGACACCTGCTCCTGGACTGCGACTCGACACCATCTCATGCACGGAGGGGGTGACGCCAACTGGCCAATGACGGAGTGACGCTCCCGATAATCAGTCGAGCTGGCTGTCGGTGAGCGGGCGACACTGGTGTCGTCTGCCACGAGTAAGGGACCACCTGAGACCTAGTTTTGCCACGAGCATGGGACCAGGGGCTTGCCAGTGATGGGACCACCTGTTTGTCAGTGGTGGGACCACCCGGCGTGGCTCCTCGCCTTCGGGTCGTGCGGCCGTTGTGGTCGCCCGCATGACCTATCGGGAGGTATCTGTGATCGAGGTAAAAGAGATCCTTCGGCTGTGGCTGGAAGGCCGCTCACTGCGCGCGATGACGACGCTGGCGGGGGTGGACCGAAAGACCGTCCGCCGGTATGTCGACGCCGCCGAGGCCGCCGGGTTGACGCAGGAATGCGGCCCGGTCCAGCTGTCTGATGAGCTGCTTGGGACGGTGGTCGCCGCGGTGCGCCCGGACCGGCCGCGTGGTGTCGGGACGGCCCGGGAATCGCTGGAGGCTCATCGGAAGCAGATCGCGGCCTGGCTGAAACAGGACCTGACGCTGGCCAAGGTGCATGTTCTGCTGGGCCGGCGCGGGGTCGTGGTGCCCTATCGCACGCTGCACCGTTACGCGGTCACCGAACTGGGCTTCGGCCGGCGCCGGCCCACGGTGCGGGTCGCTGACGGGCGCCCGGGTGAGGAATTGCAGGTCGATTTCGGTCGGCTCGGGCTGATCCCGGACCCGGTCGGTGGGGTGCGGCGGGTCACTCATGGGCTGATTTTCACCGCGGTGTATTCGCGGCACATGTTCGGCTACCCGACGCATCGCCAAACCCTGGAAGAGGTGATCGCCGGGTTCGAGGCGGCGTGGGCGTTCTTCGGTGGTGTGTTCAAGGTCGTCATTCCGGATAACATGAAGGCGATCGTCGATCAGGCTGACAACACGCAGCCGCGGCTCAATGACAGTTTCCGCGAGTACGCCCAGGCCCGGGGGTTCGCGGTAGACCCGGCGAGGGTTCGGCATCCTCGGGACAAGCCCCGAGTCGAAAAATGTGTGCAGTACGTGCGGTCGAGCTTCTTCGCCGGCGAGGACTTCACAGATCTGGCCGACTGCCGGGAACGGGCCGCGAGCTGGTGCGCCCACGTCGCCGGAGAGCGTATCCACGGCACCACCTGCGCGCGCCCGGGTGAGGTGTTCACCGCGGAGGAAGCACCCCTGCTGCTGGCGGCCCCGACCCAGGTGTTCGCGATCCCGGTCTACACCAAACCCAAGGTCGCGCCCGATCGGCATGTCGAGGTGGCCCGGGCGTTGTATTCGGTGCCCGGGGAACTGATCGGGCAGCGGCTGACCGCCCGCGCCGACGCGCAAACCGTCAAGCTGTTTCACCGCGGCCAGTTGATCAAAGTCCACCCCCGCCAAGAGCCCGGGCGGCGGCACACCGACCCAGCCGATCTGCCCAGCGAGGTCCGCGCCTACGCGATGCGCGACCTCGACGCGTTGGCCCGGCGGGCCAGCGGCCACGGCGAGCACATCGGCGCCTACACCGCGGCGCTGCTGGATCACCCGCTGCCCTGGACCAAGATGCGCCAGGTCTATCGACTACTCGGGTTGGTCCGCCACCACGGCGCCGACCGGGTCGAACAGGCCTGCACGCGGGCCCTGGAGGTCGAGGCGGTCAACGTTGGACTGATCGACCGGATGCTGTCCCGCGGCCTGGAAACTGACACCACCGCCGACAACAACACCGCCACCGGCCAGCCCAGCACCGCCAGCTCGGCGACACAGGGCCCGGCCCCCTCGTCGAAGGTGGTACCCGCCGCCGGGCGATTCGTCCGCGACGCCGGCGAGTTCGCTACCGGCACCGGTGCCGGTGAGCAGATGCGGCGCCCGTCATGACCACCAGCACCCGCCTCAGCCCCACGCCGCGCGCATCCGTGCAGCGAGTCGAGGCCTCCGCCGAGCTCAAGGACCTGATGCGCCGGCTGAAACTCGGTCGGCTGCTCGACACCCTGCCCGAGCGCCTGGCCCTGGCCCGCACCCAGCACCTGCCCCATCACGAGTTCCTGGAGATGCTCTTCGCCGACGAGGTCACCCGCCGCGACCACCAAGCCGTGCTGCTGCGCGCCCGCGCCGCGCACCTGGACCCGAGCATGGTCCTCGACGCCTGGGACGCCTCCACCACCGTCGCGTTCGACCGCACACTGTGGGCCGAGTTGTGCTCACTGCGATTCCTCACCCAAGCGAACAATGTTTTGGTCATGGGGCCGGTGGGAGTGGGAAAAACATTCCTGGCCAACGCCCTCGGGCATGCCGCGGTCCGCCGCAAATACACGGTGCACGCCGAACGCGCCGACAAACTGTTCAAACGGCTACGCGCCGCCCGCCTCGATCACACCCACGAAGAGGAGATGCGGAAACTGCACCGCGTCGAACTGTTGATCCTCGACGATCTAGCATTGCACCCGCTGGGCACCGAGCAGACCAGCGATTTTTATGAGCTGATCGTGGAACGCCACCGCCAAGCCTCCACGATCATCACCTCGAACCGGGAACCCCCGGAGATGCTGACCATGATGGCCGACCCGCTGCTGGCCCAGTCCGCGATCGATCGGCTGCAGTCCGCCGCGTTCGAACTCGTCGTCGAGGGCGAAAGCTACCGCCAACGCCAACGACCCCGCATCGGCCAACCCCCAACCACGGAAAACAGCCGATGACCGCCCAGCGCGAATATCGTTACAGCCCACCAACCCGGCCAGGGCCCTGCCCGGACCACCCCAGCTGCCTCGTCCTCCGCTGCAGCCGTTGGCTCTGTCACCGCACCTTCCACTGGCCCCTCAACCAACCAGGCCAACCCCGCCGCTACTGCTCCCCGGCCTGCCGAGTCGCCGAACACCGCAGACTCAGATGATCACCACGACAACGGAGGAAATCCCGGACGCCCACCGCGAGACAAACATTGACGACAACCCGCCACCTACACGAAGATCAGCACACGGCCCACGACCGCCGAAGTGGTCCCTAGCTTGTGACAAAACGGTGGTCCCTTACTCGTGGCACGCGACACCGTGCCGGCGCAGTGACTCAAACACCGCATCGACAAACAGGTACTCCACGCTGATCTCGGAGAGGTCCCGGGCGATGAATGCCTGGTAGTCCTCCCAGAGCCGGTCGGTGATCTCCGAGACCGCCGATTTGGACAGGAGCACCTCCCCGGTCGCATCGCGGAAGGCATCCTCGACATCGCGGGTGGACAACCCGCGCGCATACATCTCGGTGACCAGTCGCTCAAGCACCTCGCTGTTGCCATCGAGGAAGCTCATCAGCGACGACCGGAACGGCTCACCCGCACCCCGCACCTGCGGCACGGCCACCTCAATCGCGCCCTCCGCGGTGCGCACCCGACCCGGCTCATACCCATTGCGTGACCCCGCCTGGTCATCACCGCGCCGCTCATAGCGGCCGCGGCCACCCAAAAACTCGGCCTGCTCGCCTTCCAGCAGCTCCTGCACCACCAACCGCCTCACCGTCTCACCGTCTCCACCAGCGCGGACACGATATTCGACCCACGGCCCACACCACCGGTGAGAAACTCTTGCAGCTGCTCACGAGCGATCACGGACGGCGCTACCCTTCCCATCGGCCTGCTCCTCTCGTCGGTCCAAGACACCCGACATGAAGCGTCGAGCAGGCCGCCTTCGATTTACAGGAACGCTAGGACGTCACC
>JAODNG010000220.1 GCA_025465385.1 Pseudonocardiales bacterium | reverse complement strand
ACCTCCTGCACGGCTACCAGCGCCACCTCGCCCGGGTCCGCGCCGACCCGAAGGCCGCCCGGCGGCTCTGCGAGTCTGCTGACAGCCCCGCTGGCCGGAATGGGGGTGGTCGAGGCCGGGCGACGGGTTCAGGGCCCGCTGGCGCGTGCTCCTCGCACTCAACCGGGGCAAGCGCCTGGTTGAGGCCAACCTTTGGAACCCACGGGTCGCGCAACGGTGTTGGACGCGGTGCACAAGCCGACGCGTTCCTGCACAACTGAGCACCCGGCAAAGCGGCGAAGCTCTGGGCGCGGGACCGCTTCGTTGCGCATCGTGTGCAGTATGTCGCGCGATAATCCAGCCCTCGTACTCAAGAAAGGGATTACATTCCTGGTATTCCTGTCACCGATGCCTTTCCGAATTGCATCGCGACCAGCATCTAGGCCATGCCCAAAGTCATAACGGTGAGTGTGGCGCGAATGACGGTTCGGTGCGCGGCACCGTCTTGGTGGATGTGATGTCCGGAGCAGGCACAGGAGGTGTGGTGGGGCTGCTCGCTGGCGACACTCGCCGCGCCGGGGTGTCTCGAAGTGGTAATGATCGGCAGCCACATGGCAGCGTCCTGGGCGGTGGGTCAGAATCATGGGCAGAGCGCGGTCGGCAGCCCTAGGAGGCCTGTGTCATGAGCGTCGTCGCCTACACTCCACTCACCCCGCTGGCATTCTTGCGTCGCTCGGCAGAGGTCTATCCGGACAAGGATGCTGTGGTGTACGCCGAGCGGCGGGTGAGCTACGTCGACTTCGCCGCGCAGACCACCCGGGTGGCCCGGGCCCTGCGGGCCTCGGGGGTCCAGCCCGGTGATCGGGTGGCCTATCTTCTGCCCAATCTGCCGGAGATGTTGGTGGCCCACTTCGCGGTGCCACTGGCCGGCGCGGTGTTGGTGGCGATTAACACTCGACTGTCCGGCGAGGAGGTCCGCTACATTTGCGACCACTCCGGGTCCAAGTTGCTCGTGGTGGACGCCGCGCTATACCCGACGGTGGCACCGCTGGTCGGTGAGCTGAAGACCGTCGCCGAGATCGTCACCGTGAGCGATCCGGCCGGACCGGAAACCACCGAGAGCAGCGAGCTGTCCTACGCGGACTTCCTCGACCGTGGGTCAGACGAGCCGCTGTCCTGGGCGGTGGAGGACGAGAACAGCACGATTTCGATCAACTACACCTCGGGGACCACCGGTCGACCCAAGGGCGTGATGTACACCCACCGGGGCGCTTACCTCAACGCCCTCGGCGAGATCATTCATTCGGCGCACACCCCGGCAAGCGTTTACCTGTGGACGCTGCCGATGTTTCACTGCAACGGATGGTGCACCCCGTGGGCGGTGACCGCGATCGGCGGCACCCATGTGTGCCTGCGGGAGGTCCGCGGTGATGCGATCTGGAAGCTGATCAAACAGGAGCGAGTCACCCACCTCAACGGCGCGCCCACGGTGGTCACGACGGTGATGAACGCCGAGCAGGCCAAGCGCCTGGACTACCAGCTCGTGATCACCACCGCCGGCGCACCGCCGAGTCCCAGCACGATCCTGCAGACGGAGAAGATGGGGTTCCGGATCGTGCACGTCTATGGCCTCACCGAGACCTACGGCCCGTACTCGGTGTGCCAGTGGCAGCCGACCTGGGCCGAGCTCGACTCCGAGGAGCGGGCGACGCTGCAGGCCCGACAGGGCGTAGGCATGGTGCAGGCCGACTGGCTGCGGGTGGTTGACCAGCAAATGGCCGACGTGCCGGCCGACGGCGAGACGATGGGCGAGGTCGTGATGCGCGGCAACAACGTCATGGCCGGGTACTTCGAGGACCTGGAGGGCACGGAGAAGGCGTTCGCGGGCGGTTGGTTCCACTCCGGGGACCTGGCAGTGATGCACCCCGACGGTTATATCGAGGTGCGGGACCGGGCGAAGGATGTCGTCGTTTCCGGTGGGGAGAACATCTCCACGATTGAGGTCGAGCAGGCGATGCTGTCCCACCCCGATGTGCTCGAGGTGGCAGTGATCGGTATCCCGGACGACGAGTGGGGCGAGGTGCCCAAGGCGTTCGTGGTGCTTCGTCAGGGCGAGCAGGTCGAGGAGGACGAGCTCATCAAGCACGTCAAAACCAAGATAGCGCGGTACAAGGCACCCAAAGCGGTCGAGGTAGTCGACGAGCTCCCCAAGACATCCACCGGCAAGGTGCAAAAGTTCGAGCTCCGCGAGAAGGAACGGGCCAGCACCGTCTAGTTTCGTCCCAATATGCAGTCCTGGCGAAACCCGTCATGCGCTCCGGGCGACACCCTTTCTATATGTTCACTGACGGAAGGACAACAATGTCAACCAGTCGCTCGGTCGGCGATACTGGACGTCGGGGTGCAGCGACGGATGAGGTGGCGACACCGAGCCGAAATACCAGCGATGGGTTCGCGCGATCCCAAGGTACAGATTTCTTCGCTACAGATGACCTACTCACCGCCGAGGAGTTGTCGATCCGAGATCGGGTGCGTGCTTTCTCCGACGAGCAGCTGATCCCGGTGGCCAACGACTATTGGGAGCGCGGTGAGTTTCCACGCGAGCTGGTGCCACGCTATGCCGAGCTCGCGGTAGCAGGGGGGGCCATCCGTAATTACGGCTGCCCCGGAATGAGCTCAGTGGCAGACGGCCTGGTCGCGCTGGAGCTGGCCCGCGGTGACGGCAGTTTCAGCACCTTCAATTCGGTGCACAGCGGGCTGGCCATGTCCTCGATTGATCTGCTGGGCTCTGAGGAGCAGAAGGAGCGTTGGCTGCCCCCCATGGCGCGGTGCGAGAAGTTGGGCGCGTTCGCGTTGACCGAGCCCGACCACGGCTCGGACGTGGTCCGGCTGGAAACCCGTGCCCGCCGCGATGGTGACTGCTGGGTTCTCAATGGGGCCAAGCGCTGGATTGGCAATGGCACGATCGCGGACCTGGTGCTGGTGTGGGCGCGGGACGAGGACGGCCATGTCGGCGGCTTCGTCGTCGATCGCACCGAGGATAACCAGGCCGGCTATCACGCGTCGGTCATCACCGGCAAGACCAGCAACCGGGCGCTATGGCAGGCCGACATTCGGCTTGAGGATGTCCGGGTACCGGCCGAGAACCGACTGGCCGGCTCGCGGACGTTTGCCGACACGAACCGATGCCTGACGAAGAGCCGGCAGACCATTGCCTGGGAGGCGCTCGGCCACGCGATCGGCGCCTATGAATGCGCGTTGGCTTACGCCAAACAGCGCGAACAGTTCGGCCGGCGCATTGCCGGGTTTCAGCTGGTCCAGGACAAGCTTTCGCACATGGTGGCCGACATCACCAGCATGCAGCTGATTTGCTTACGCATGGCCCAGCTCCAAGCCGAGGGCCGCGTAGGGATTGAGCACGCCTCGCTGGCCAAGCTCAACACGGCAACCGGCGCGCGGCGAGTGTGCGCCATGGCGCGTGACATCCTCGGCGGAAACGGCATCCTGCTCGACCATCACGTCGCTCGTCACCACGCCGACATGGAAGCCGTGTACACGTACGAAGGCACCGACACCGTCCAATCACTGATCGTGGGCAGAGCGGTCACCGGAATGTCCGCCTTCATCTAACCTGCTGCTTAGGCGGCGCCTGTCAGCGGAGATTCTCCAGGGGTAACCCGTGCGCCCTGCGCGTGCAGGCACTGTTGTGTTCTTGTGTGGTGGGTAGGGTTCGCGCGCTGCGGTGCTCGGGTCCAGATGGCGAGGGCGACGGGCGTTCGCCACGCCGACTCGGACTCTCCGACACCTCGGATGCTCGTCGCGGTACCACCCACCGCAGGGTGCCGCTCCTGCCCGGCGATCAGCTGCCGTGGGTGGCCGGAGTGGAGCCGACGCGGGGCTTGAACCCCGAACCTACCGCTTACAAGACTCCCCCTCCCTGCTCACCATGGCCGACGGGCGTCTCGGTCAGTTGCCGCGAGTGCTGGTGCTGCAGGCGATGGCCGCGGTGCGACGAGCGGACTGGAATGTGGCGCTGCCAGCGATCGACGAGGCGCGCAGGGTGGCTACCGAGACCCGGCAAGTGATCTGGGCGGGGGCTGCCGATGCGATTGCGGGGCTGGCAGCGGCCATGCGCGGTGAGGAAGACCAGGCCGAAGGACTCGCGGCGGACGCCGAGCGGGTGGTGTCCCCGCTCGGCGTGACATTCGTCCTGGTGACGGTGCAGATGGCGCGGGGGGCAGCGGCTTTGTGTGCTGGGCGCCACGTCGACGCGGTGGCGCACCTGCGGCGGCTGTTCACGGCAGGCGATCCCGCCTACCACTGGACGATGAGGTGGTGGGCGCTGGCGGATCTCATCGAGGCCGCCGTCCGAGCCCACCAGCGAGAACTGGTCGAGCCCCTGATTACGAAGTTTGAGCCGCTGGCCGCCCGAACGCCGGCGTTCTGGTTGCGCGCGGTGTTGCGCCACGCTCGGGCGCTGCTGGCCGAGGACCGGGATGCCGAGGCACGAGGTCGCCGGACCGTTGTCGCAGGGCGGCCGGATGAGGTGATGTTGTCGCGGGATCAGGCGGTCGCGACACGGCGCGGAACGCCGTCGTGCACGACGGGCACAGCAGTGTGCGCGCGGAGAACGCCCTCCGTACGGCCATCGATCTAGTGTGCGAAACGGCGGCCGTTGGAGGCCTCTGACCGTCGTCCCGTTCTAGCTTCGAGAAGCAGCGCGGTCAGCGTCCCCGGCTGGATTACCAACCGGCGAGGGCAGCGTGCATCTCCCAGAGCAGGATCTCGTCTGGTTC
>JAODNG010000201.1 GCA_025465385.1 Pseudonocardiales bacterium | reverse complement strand
TGATCTGCACGCCCTCCTTGGCCTCGATCGACTGGTGCATGCCCTCGTTGTAGCGCCGGCCGTGCAGCACCCGGCCGGTGAACTCGTCGACGATCAGGACCTCACCGTCGCGGACGATGTAGTCCTTGTCCTTGGTGAACAGCTCCTTGACCTTCAGCGCATTGTTGAGGTAGCCGACCAGGGGCGTGTTGGCCGCCTCATAGAGGTTCTCGATGCCCAGCTGGTCCTCGACGAACGCGACACCTTCCTCGGAGACCCCGACGGTGCGCTTGCGTTCGTCGACCTCGTAATGCACGTCTCGCTTGAGCATCGGGGCCAGCCGGGCGAACTCGCCATACCATCGGGAAGATTGGTCCGCGGGTCCCGAGATGATCAGCGGGGTACGCGCCTCGTCGATGAGAATGGAGTCGACTTCGTCGACGATGGCATAGTTGTGACCACGCTGAACGCAGTCCGCAAGACTCCATGCCATGTTGTCGCGCAGGTAGTCGAAGCCGAACTCGTTGTTCGTGCCATAGGTGATATCGGCGTTGTATGCGGTGCGCCGCTCGTCCGGGCTCAGCTGCGACAGGATCACCCCAACCTCCATACCGAGGAACCGGTGTATCCGACCCATCCACTCGGAGTCACGTTTGGCGAGGTAGTCGTTGGTTGTGACGACGTGGACGCCCTTGCCGGCGATCGCGTTGAGGTACGCGGGCAGCACGCAGGTCAGCGTCTTGCCTTCACCGGTGCGCATCTCGGCGATGTTGCCCAGGTGCATCGCGGCGCCGCCCATCAACTGAACGTCGAAGTGGCGCTGGCCCAACGTGCGCTTGGCGGCCTCACGGACCACCGCGAACACCTCGGGTAGCAGATCATCCAGAGACTCGCCGTTGCCGTGGCGGCGGCGGAACTCATCGGTCTTGGCGCGCAGGTCAGCATCGGACCGGCTGGCGACGTCGCCTTCCAGACCGTTGATGTGGTCAGCAATGGCGCGTAACCGGCGCACGGTTTTGTGCTCGCCGGCGCGGAGCAGTCGGGACAGGACCACCGTGGAGACCTCACTCGTATCGGGGCACCCGTTGGAGGGCGGGTCGGCGGCGGGCGGCTGTGGCGTATCGCGTGCCACGCCAGCGCCGCCGGTCTGCGGGCCATCGTATGCCCAGCCCGGCCACGGCGGTATCAGCGCAGGTCAGCTACGCACACAAACGCCATGATCGCCGCCTGGGTGCGCTGAGTGACACGAGATCTCATGCCACGTGCACACAGGCGGCGATCATGGTTACGGCTGGAGCCTCATTACGGCCACTGATCTCAGACCAGCTGGATCACGCCATAGTCGAAGCCGTGCCGGCGGTACACCACGCTGGGCAGTCCGGACGTGGCGTCGGCGAACAGGTAGAAGTCGTGGCCCACGAGCTCCATCTCATAAAGCGCATCGTCGATGCTCATGGGTGTGGCGGAGTGCCGCTTGCGGCGGATGATCCGCCCCGGTCCTTGCGCATCGTGGCCATCCGGTGACTGCACAATCGGTGATTCGGCCCGCTGGGTGGGCAACTCGTAGTCAAGTTCCGGATCGGGTGGGTCAAGCAGCCCCGTCCGGCGGCCGTTCGTCTCGACCGCGGCTTCGATGTCGGAGGTGAGGGTGGCCGCCAACGGCGCGGTGGCCTCGGCGACGGAGGTGGGGTGGCGGCGTCCGTAGTGCACCTTGCGGCGGTCTGCGACTCGGCGCAGCCGGTTGTCCAGCTTGCTCACCGCCGCGTCCAGGGCGGCGTAGAAGTCGGCGCCACACGCCTCTGCGCGGACTACCTGCCCGCGGCACCGACCAGTGATCTCCACCCGCTGGCAGCTCTTGGACTGCCGGGGATTGCGTTCGTGGAACAGCTCGACGTCGTAATGAACGGCCTTCTGGTCATACCGTTCGACGCGGGCCAGCTTCTCGGTAACGTGCATCCGGTAGTGATCGGGTACCTCGACGTTCCGGCCCTTCACGACAATGTTCACGGGCGACCTCCTCGCGTTGTCCAACAGGGACTTCATCGACGCCGGGGGTACTTCAGTGATGATCGTCGGACGGCAGCAGCAGGGGGCCGTCCGCGACAATCACTCGACCGCCGGCGTCAGGACCATGGCTTTCTCGCCTCCTCCCGAACGGGCAGCGATGCTGATGCCCGGACGGTAGTCCGCTGACGGTGCACTCGCCAGGGCTTGGAGCCGCGCGTCGCAGGGTCAACGCTGTGGTAGGTATGACGCAGCAACGGTTACGACAATCCGTGACAGCCGGCCGCGGCGAGCACCACGATCGCTGGCACATCGGTACCCGTCCGGAGCAGCGCCGCCGCACACGCCGCAGCGGTTGTCCCGGTAGTCACCACGTCGTCGACGAGCACGACGGCCTTGCCGGCGGGAGGCAGGCCGGCCCGGCGCGGCAGCACCCGCCCCGCCAGATTGGCCTGTCGAGCCGCCGCTGCCAGACCAACCGAGTCCCGGACCCCGGGGGCGACCCGCAACCCGGGCGCGACCGCCGCGGCCACCCCCGCGCCGGCCAGCGAAGCGGCCGCCCACCGAGCCAGCACCTCCATATGCTGCCCACCCCGCCGAGCTGCCGCCACCCGCGTCGACGGCACCGGCACCAGGTACAGCACCCCGGGTCCGCGCCGCTGCGGAGACACACCGCGGTAATCGGGGCCTGATGTACCGCCGTCTGCATCCAGACCGGGCAGTTGAAGCAGAGCGGAGGCCAGGGCGCTGCCCAATGGGGCCGCGAGGTCTCGGCGGCCGCGCTCCTTGTATGCCAACAGCGCAGCACGCAACCGGCCACGGTAGGTACCCAGCGCGTACACCGGCGGCCCCGTCGCGCAACACGGCGGATACACCTGCACCGGGGCACCCAGTAGCCCAGCACAGTCCCGGCACAACAGCGGGCCCGGCACTCCGCAACCACCGCATTCGACGGGCAACAGCAGATCCAGCAGCGGCCTCAGCACCTCACCAAGCGTGCCAGTGGCCGACCCTATGCAAAGGTCCCGCAGGCCGGTAGGCGGGTAGTTGTACACAACGGTCGTGGCCATCCCCACTGCCGCCGTGCGAGGCTTGCGCTGGTAGCTCAGCCCGGGTACAGCTCAGCCCGGGTACAGGGGCGCCGAACCCGGTCCGATCCCGCCGAGCAAGGGTTCCCACACCTCTTGGGTGTCCGAATACCCCCACAACCCGGTGGCGTCTGCCACCAGCACCTCACGGCCGGGTGCAGCGACGACTTCGGTGAGCGGGCCGGTGAGGTTGGTGCTCGATAGTTGTCGAACGGTGAGCCCGTCCGCGGACACCGACGACACCTGCGGGGACTGCCCGGCGGACGCCACCACCAGGAGCTCTGGACGAGCCCAGTCCACGCTCGCGGTGGGTGGCAGGCTGCCGTCTCGCAATAGTTGGGGATGGCGCAGACTCACCAATCCCGACTCGGTCACCACCGCGGCGACCACCAGCCGGCCACCGACCACCGCGGCGACCTGCACCCCGTCCCTGGACGACCGCAACTCCGAGATAGTGCCCAACCGGGTCAGCTCGGTGGCGTTGACCTGGTAGGTCAACGGCGGGCCGGCGCCGGACAGGGCCACGCCCACCACCATGCGACCGTTGATCACCGTCCACACCTCGGTGCCGGAGGGCCGCCAAGTAGGTCGGCTCATGGTGGCCGCGTCCAACGGCACCATTGCCAGGTCGCCGTCTGACGGGCCCACCCGCAGCTGCGGACGCCCGTCCGGACCGGCCACGACAGCCGCCAACAGCTCCCCACCAGGATTCGAGCTGGCGGCGCCGAGCACAGTGAACTGGCCGGCTCCGGCCGAGCCCACTGCCGGAGTGCCGTCCAGTCTGCGCAGCCGACCACCGATGACGACCTGCCCTGGCACGTCAGGCCGAGGACCGGTCGGCCCGGCGTAGGCGGCGATATCAGCCGAGCGCCACTCGGCCTGCTCGCCCACCAGCGGCTCACCATCGGCGAGCAGTCGCATCGGGGCGGGGACCAGGCCGTCCAGGGAACTGACGATCTGCGCCACGACCAGGCGCCGCTGCTGATCGGTCAGCGCGTCCACCCCACTGAGGTTGATCACCGTCCGTCCCGAGCGGCTGACGAGCACGTTGGATCGCAGCCTGGTCCCGCCAGGGATCGCCGTCCGGACGGCACCGGCCAGCCGCTCGGACGGTCCGGCGAGCAGCAAGTCCAACACCCGCCCGGGTAGCGTGGATGCTGGTTGGGCGGGCACCCAGCGAAGGTCGGGCACTAGGGTGCCGCGGTTCGGATCGACGAAGCTGACCCGAACTTGACGGTAGTTGCGCTGCACGGCGCTGGCCTCCACCAGCACACCAGGCGGTGGGTTGGTGATCCGCCACTCGCCATGCTCGGTGACGACGTCGAGCGGGATCGCGAAGGTCCCCGCCGCCGGTACGAAGCTGCCATCAGCGGCGAGCACACCAAGCTGCGAACCCCCCACCCGGATGCGACGGACACCACCATTGGGGTCGGCCTGCGGGGCAGCTCCGGGCGCATCCTCGATCACAGTCAACCCGGCGCGGTCGTCCCAGTTCGCCGCCGCGGTACGGGATAGAAAAGCGCGGGCGGCGGCGTGCCCGTTCGCCGGGTTGCCGGTGGCCTCGACGAACTCACGCACCAACCGGAACGGGTCTACCCCCCGTTGGGGACCGGCTGGTGAAGCCGACCCGGAACCCACCGGCATGGACCGCACCACTTCGAGATCGGAGCTGTCCGGGACTGCCGCGCAGCCCGCCAGCGGAGCAACGATGAGCAGGACGGTGGCCAGGAGGCGTAGCAGGCGCATCGGCATCGTCAGCGTCCCGGTCCAGCGGGCACTGGAGGTCCCTGCACGGGTGGCCCCGACCCCGGGGACCTCCCGGAGGGGCCCAGCGGCAACGGGCTGCCGGTGAGTTCGATGTCCCGGCTTCGAGGCAGCGTGAGCCGGAAGGCGCTGCCCTGCCCGGGCGCACCCCAGGCCTGCAACCAGCCACCGTGCAAGCGGGCGTCCTCGAGGCTGATCGACAGTCCGAGTCCGGTGCCTCCGGTGCGCCGATCACGTGATGGGTCGCCCCGCCAGAATCGGGTGAACACCAGATCCTGCTGGCCTGGCTGCAGTCCGATGCCGTGGTCGCGCACCAGCACCGCGACCGCGTCGGAGTCGGCCGCGACGATCACTTCAACCGGCCGCCCTTCGCCGTGGTCCAACGCGTTGGTCAGCAGATTGCGCAGAATCCGCTCGACCCGCCGCGGGTCCACCTCGGCGAGCACTTCGTCATCCGGCAGGTCCAGCTCCAGGGCAGTGCCAGCGCGGTCGGCCACGGCGCGCACCGAGGCCGCCGCATTCGCCACGGTGGCGCGCAGGTCGACGGTCTCGCCGTGCAGCTCGGCGACCCCGGCGTCCAGCCGGGAGATCTCCAGCAGGTCAGCCAGCAACGTCTCGAATCGATCCAGCTCGCCGACCAACAGCTCGACCGGGCGGTGCAGCACTGGGTGCAACTTGTCGCGTGACTCATAGAGCAGATCGGCGGCCATCCGAACCGTGGTCAGCGGGGTGCGCAGCTCATGGGACACGTCGGAGGTGAAACCGCGCTGCAGCTCACCGAACTCCTCGAGCTGACGGATCTGGCGCTGCAGGCTGGCGGCCATCTCGTTGAACGAGGTGCCGAGCCGAGCCATGTCGTCCTCGCCGACGACCGGCATTCGCTCGGAGAGGTGACCGTGCGCGAACCGCTCAGCGACCTCGGCGGCTTGCCGGACCGGGACCACCACCTGGCGGGTCACCAGGCTGGCGATGCCGGCGATCAGCACCAGCAGCACCAACCCGCCAACCACCAGGGTGGACTGCACCAAGGTCAGCGTGCGCTGTTCCGCGGTGAGCGGAAACAGCAGGTACAGCTGCATGGTGCGACCCGCGCTGGCGACTGGCATGCCTACGACCAGCATGGTCACCCCGGTCGACCCGCGTTGCACTGTGGCGATCTTGTGAGCGAGCGCGCCGCGCTCCACCGCGGAGCGCAGTACCGCGGGGACATCTTCCAGCGGACCGATCTTCTGCCCGGTGCCGGCCACCCCGGACGGGTCCCCGCCGTCGACCAGCACCGGCTCGTAGGTGCCGGCGCTAGCCGTGGCGGGACCCGTACCGGTCGGATCCGGATTGGTTAGCCGATCGACCGCGGTGGTGAGCCGGCCGGCCAGCGACGCCGAGGTGGGATCCACCGCCCCGAGTTCGGACTCCACCAGGATCCTGCTGTTCTCGGCCTGCAACAGCGCAGCCTGCGTCTTGTTCTCGATCAGCCGCTGAGCGAGCTGCGCCTGCAGCACCATGCCGAGCACCAACACCACCGTGGACGACAGTGCGACGGTGCTACTCACCACCCGGACCTTCAAGGAGCGGCGCCACACCGCGCCGAACATGGCGGCCAGCTCGCTGGCCGCTCCGGTGACCGGACGCAGCTGGTCGGTCGCCCGGTCGGCGAGCGATGTCACCGCACCATGATCCCTGATCCGGGTATCTGCAGCGACGCAGGCCTCATGCGGTGCCAGCCTTATACCCGATACCACGCACGGTGAGCACCACCTCGGGATGCTCGGGATCCCGCTCGACCTTGGAGCGCAGGCGCTGCACGTGCACGTTGACCAAGCGGGTGTCCGCGGCGTGCCGGTAGCCCCAGACCTGCTCGAGGAGCACCTCACGGGTGAACACCTGGCGCGGCTTGCGGGCCAGCGCGAGCAGCAGTTCGAACTCCAGCGGCGTCAGTGAGATCGGTGTCCCGTCCCGGCTGACCCGATGGCCCGGCACGTCGATCTCCAGGTCGCCGATGGTGAGCTGTTCGGCGGGATCGGCGTCGATACGGCGTAACCGGGCGCGCAATCTCGCCACCAGCTCCTGGGTCTTGGGCGGCTTGACCATGTAGTCGTCGGCGCCGGACTCCAGGCCCAACACCACGTCGACGGTGTCGCTCTTCGCGGTGAGCACCACGATCGGGACGTCAGACTCGGCGCGAATCGCCTTGCACACGTCAATGCCGCTCATCCCCGGCAACATCAGGTCCAACAACACCAGGTCAGGCTTCAGCTCGCGCAGCGCGGGCATTACCTTGGTGCCCTCGCCGATCACCGCCGTCTCGAAGCCCGCCTGACGCAGCGCGATGGACAACATCTCAGCGGACGCGGGATCATCCTCCACCACGAGCACACGAGCTGCCATGCCACCATCGTGGCATTGCACGGGACGGTCCCGGCGGTCGGGCGGCAGTCGCTTAGCCGAGCAGCCGTACCACCAGCTCGCTGAGGTTGCTCGTTGCGCAGGCACCGGGGCCAGCACCGTCTAGAACCGACCACGGGGCAAGCCAGCCACTGGCAGCTAGACCATCATAGACGGCTGCGCACCGCGCCTGCAGCCCATGATCGGTCTCATACAGGTCCTTCGCCCGCGCGCTGTCCGCGTCGGCCCGACGGTCCGCACGGGCAGCGGCGACGCTGAGCGGCACCCGCAGCAGCAGTTGGAGATCCGGCACCGGGACGCCGAACCGGTCGACTTCCAGGCCACGGAGCCATTCGACGAACGGGCCCTGCGCGTCCTCGTGCAGGCGCGCCGCGCCGTATGCCGCGTTGGACGCGACATAGCGATCCAGCAGTACCACGTCGTGGCCGCACCGTAGCGTGCGCAGCTGCTCGGCGGCAGCTCGCCGGTCCAGGGCGAACAGCACCGCCATGCCGTGCACCGAGCTGGCGAGATCGCCCAGCCGCCCGTAGAGCGCGTCGCGTGCCAGTTCGGCGTGCACGTCGAGGTCGTAGCGGGGAAACGCCATCCGAGCGACGCTCGCGCCGCGGGCGCTCAGCGCGCAGACCAATCCATCGGCGAGCGTTCGCTTACCCGCGCCGTCCAGGCCCTCAATAACCACCAGCCGGCCCACGCCCGCACACGCTAGACCAGCTCTGCGGGAGCCTCAGCGCAGTCACACCGGCGTCAGGGGCGCATGCGGGCGACCAGACCGGTGTCGTAATGGCCTGAGACGAATTCGGGGTTCTCGAGTAGCTCGGCGTGGAAGGGCAGGTTGCACTTCGGTCCGGTGACGATGAATCCGGCAACCGCCGTGCGGGCCCGCTCCAGTGCCTGCTCCCGATCTGGGCCGTGCACCACGAGCTTGGCCAGCAGCGAGTCGTAGAACGGCGTCACCGTGGTGCCCGCCGCGTAACCAGCGTCGACTCGCACCCCCTTGCCTGTGGGTTCCACCCACCCGGTGACCGGCCCAGGACCGGGCAGGAAACGCTTCGGGTCCTCGGCGTTGACCCGCAGTTCGATCGCGTGCCCGATAGGGGTGGCAGCGTCGACGTCGAAATCAGGTTCGGCGCCCTCGGCGATACGCAGTTGGGCGGCCACCAGGTCCACGCCATAGCGCAACTCGGTGACCGGGTGCTCCACCTGCAGCCGGGTGTTCATTTCCAGGAAGAAGAACTCACCGGTGTCCTGGTCGAGCAGGAACTCCACCGTTCCCGCATTGCGATAATCCACCGTGGCGGCGGCCCGCACCGCGGCCTGTTCCATCCGGCAGCGCAGATCCGGATCGACGGCCGGTGACGGGCTCTCCTCGGCGACCTTCTGGTGCCGCCGCTGCACCGAGCATTCGCGCTCCCCCAGCGCTACCACCCGACCGCCGGCCAACCCGAGAACCTGCACCTCCACATGCCGCACCCGCGGGAAGTACCGCTCGACGAACAGCCTCGAGTCACCGAAGAGTCGCTGGGCGAAGGCGGCGACCTTGGTGTACTCCGCGCGCACGGTCGCGGCGTCGACCGCCACCGCCATACCCATCCCACCTCCGCCGGCGGCGGCCTTGAGCATGACGGGGAAGCCGACCCTCTCGGCTTCAACGACCGCAGCGTCCTGTGTTGCCACGGCATGAGCCGAACCGGGCGCCACCGGCACCCCGGCTGCCGCGACGGTTTCCCGGGCGGCCACCTTGTCACCCATCGCGGAGATCGCCTCAGCACTGGGGCCGACCCACGCCAGGCCGGCATCGGACACGGCGCGGGCGAAGCCGGGGTCCTCGGACAGGAATCCGTAACCGGGATGCACCGCCACCACGCGGGTCCGTCGGGCCGCGTCGAGTAGCTGGTCGGCATCCCGGTAAGCCTGAGCGGGTGGCCCGGTGAGCTCCACCGCCTCGTCGGCCTCGGCGACGAACGGCAGCTCCGCATCCACCGAGGAGTGCACCGCGACAGTCCGTATTCCCAGGCTCCGCGCGGAACGGATCACCCGACGGGCGATCTCACCCCGATTGGTGATCAACAGTGACTCAAACACGTACCACACTCCCCCGTGCGATTTTTTGGTCAGATAGTGCCAGCCGGCGTGCGGTCGAGATCCGGTTCCAGGTAGATGATCCGGGCGGCGGGGACGGCGCCGCGAACCCGCGCCTCGGCCTCGTCTATGACCCGGGCCACCTCGGCGGTGGACATGGTAGACGGCACCGCGATCTTCGCGGCGACCAGCAACTCGTCCGGACCGAGGTACTGGGTCCTGAGGTGGATCACCCGGTCCACGCCGCGACCTACCAGCGCGGTACAGATGGTGTGCAGCTCCTCGGGCCCGGAGCCTTCGCCGATCAGCAGGCTCTTGGTCTCGACGATGAGGATGATCGCGATGACGCCGAGCAGCAGGCCGATGCCGACGGTGCCGATCGCATCCCACATCGGCTCCCCGGTGAGCACCGTCAAGCCGACACCCGCCAAAGCGAAGACCAGCCCGACCAGCGCGCCCGAATCCTCCAAGAGCACCACCGGAAGTTCTGGGGACTTCGACTGCCTGATAAACCTCCACCAGCTACCGGCGCCCTTGAGCGGCCTGGACTCCCTGACCGCGGTGCGGAAGCTGAAACCCTCTAGCACGATCGCAACCAGCAGGATCCCGATGGCGACGACTGGCGAAGTGATCTCTTCAGGACTGTGCAGCTTGTGGGCACCTTCATACAGCGCGAACACCGCACCGAGGCTGAACAGCAGCAGCGCCACCACGAAGGAGTAGAAATAGCGGTCGCGACCGTAGCCGAACGGATGCTTTGCAGTGGCTTCCCGCTGGGAGCGCTTGCCGCCGAGCAGCAACAGCCCCTGGTTGGAGGTGTCGGCCACCGAGTGCACCGCCTCGGCGAGTATCGACGACGACCCGGTGACCAGGAAACCGACGAACTTCGCCGCGGCGATACCGGCGTTCGCCGCCAACGCCGCGACGATCGCCGTAGTCCCGCCCCCCGTTGACACCCTCGCTCCTCCTGTAGCCCGTCATTCGGAGCCGAATAACAGTTTCGGCGGCTAATTGAATTCGCTATTCGGAGCCGAATGACGGCCCGAGGTGAGCTGGCAACGGCGCGAGCCCGGGTAGGGCGCGGAATAGCTGCACCGGACCGGGGCCTGGGCACACAGTAACCTCGGGATCGTCGGCGGCTAGCCAGACCGAGCCACCTCGGCGCACGGTGACGCTGCCACCGTCGAGCGAATGCAGCCGCGCTGAACCCTGAGTGCACAGCAGGATCTGCGGCCACCGACTGTGCAGGCACATCGGAGTCGACTCGCCGTGCGCCCATTCCAACCTAGTCAGCTGGAACTCCTCTGCCAGAGTGCGATAAGCAGTCTCGTGCGGCCCCACTGGTTCACCGCGTTGCACGGGCAGCGCACCATAGGAGAAGTCCAGTACCCGCAGCAGCTCCGGAACGTCGATGTGCTTGGAGGTCAAACCGCCGCGCAGGACGTTGTCCGAGTTTGCGCTGATTTCCACACCGGTGCCCCGCAGGTAGGTGTGTAGGTTGCCGGCGGGCAGGTACATCGCCTCTCCGGACGCCAGCACGACGTGGTTGAGCAGTAGGGCCGCGAGCACTCCTACGTCGCCCGGATAGGTCTCGGCCAGCTCGAGAATTACCCGACACTCCGCCCGAAAGTCGCCTCCGCGAGGGGCTCGAAAGTCGCCCGACGGGGTGGGAGACGAACTCCACACGCCGTTGCGTCGGAGTAACGCGACGCAGCCATCCAGGGTAGGAGGCAGTACTGCCTTCATCGCTGGCTCAGGCATCGTGATCCAGGTCGTGAACAAGGTTCGCAACCCGTCGGCATTCGGCTCGGCCGCGAGCATCACGCGGTAGGGATCCAGCGCCGGCACGTCCAGAGCTTCGAGCAACTCGACGGTGCGTTGCGGATCCCGGAACCCGGCTAGCGCCTGGAGCTCGGTCAGTGCGCAGATCAGCTCCGGTTTGTGGCTGGGGTCGACGTAGTTGCGTTCCGGCGCGTCCCGCGGGACTCCCCGGCCCTCCTCGCGGGCGAAGCCCTCGGCAGCCTGCTCCGCGGACGGATGCGCCTGCAGGCTCAACGGCTCCTCGGCGGCGAGCACCTTAAGCAGGAACGGCAACTGGCCGCCCCAGCGCTGTACACAGCGCGGGCCGAGATGCCGGTAAGGGTCGGCGCGCAACGCCTCCAGCAGGGAGGTCTCGGCGCCGTCTCCGTGCATCAGCACAGATGGATCCGCCGGGTGCGCGCCCAACCATAGCTCCGCCTGCGGGTGCGGGGCGGGCACCGGGCCGCCGAGTAGCTCCGGAATCGCCGTCCGGGAACCCCAGGCGTAAGGCCGCACCGCGTTGCGCAACAGCTCCACAACCCCTCCCTTACCGCCTGCATTCATTCAAAGACCGAACCGGCCGAGCCGAGCCAATCGGGCCTGCCCAATACACCCCGGTTCAACCCGAGGTACAGCGCGGCGAAGTCGAACCGTAGGGCCAGCACCGCGGCGGCACTCGCCGCGGCCCCCGGATCGCCTTGACGCACCATCAGCTCCTCGTCGGCAGTTACCACATCAGCGGCTGGCAACGCGTCCAACGCCGTGGCCCGCTCGGACTCTGTGCCAGCGTCGGGGAGCACCCCGAGCAGCACCGGCCGGACCCCCGGCAGTGCACCGTCCGGCGCCCCATCCTCGTACGGATCACTGAACACGTCGGTCTCCGCACTGCCGCGGATCGCCTCCCGGCACAGCACCGGCAGCGCTGCCGCTTCATGGAATCCCGCCGCGTGCGCTACCACCCCCGCATGCGCGGCGAGCGCCGCGGCGCAATGCCCTGCCACCGCAGTGGCCACCGGATCAGTACCCCACAGCAATGGGGTTCGCCCGGTCAGCCGCAACGCCAGAGACTTAGCGGGGTTGACCAATGACTCGTGTGCAACGTGGTCGCGCTCAGCTTCCCGGTCCAGTTCGCCGGCCAGTGCCTCGACGTCAGTGGCGAGCAGCCCGAGGGCATCCAACAGCAACAGGCCGGCGGTCAGCGTCCGCGGCAGCGCCAATCCCGGTGGCACCTCAATTCTGGGTACCACCAGCACCGCTCGACCTGCCACTGCGGCCGCCACCGGGCCGTCAGCGGGCGCGGTGAGCACCAACCGGGCTCCTCTACGGACAGCACGGGCAAGGCCGTCGGCCAGCTCCCGATCGCCAGGGTCGGTGGTGTTGGCCAGGACGATGTCCAACGCGCCCACCCACATCGGCACCGACCCGGTGGTCACCACCGGTACCGGGCACGAAGGCCCGAGCAGAGCAAGTAGCAGCGGTGCTGCGGCGGACGCCGCACCCGGACGGGTCAGTAACACCAGGGCACGTGGACGTTCCCCGGTCAGCCTCCGCAGACCCGCCTCCTCGGCCGCGGCCGCCGTGGAACGCACTTGGGCGCCCGCCGTCGCCGCGGCGCGCAGCAAGCCGCCGGTATCGATGCTCTCCAGGCGCCCAGGGTCGTCGAGTAAGTCATCGTCGTCACCCTGGCTGTTGCGAGCGTGACTACGGTGGCTGCGGTCGGGCTCCATCACCCGCCGCCACGGCCGCTGTCGGCGTCCGGTCCGGTCCCGGGCAACGCCTCATGCAGCAGTAGCACGGGGATGCCATCGATCACCGGGAAGCTGCGTCCGCACGCGGTACAGGTCAACGCATCCGCCTCGGGATCAGCAGCAGTACCGCTGCGCAGTTGCGCGTGCACAGGGCACGGGCACGCCAAGACCTCCATCAGCACAGCATCCAAGTCCACGGCCATCGTCGCCTCCTCAGTCGCCGCGCACCAGTGCCAGCACCTCGTCGCGCAGCACCTCGACCGCCGCGAGGTCCGGGGCCTCGACGTTCAGGCGCAGTAGCGGTTCGGTGTTCGACGGGCGCAGGTTGAACCACGAACCGTTGGGGCACCGTACGGTGAGGCCGTCGAGCTCGTCGAGCTGGATGCCGTCTCGGGCCGCGAAGTGCTGCCGCACCAGCACCATCCTGGCCCGCTGGTCGTCGACCGTGGAGTTGATTTCACCGGACGCCGCGTAGCGGCTGAACTCGGCCATCAATGCCGATAGCGGCTGCTGCTGCCGACCGAGCGCGGCAAGCACATGCAACCCGGCGAGCATTCCGGAGTCAGCGCGCCAGAAATTGCGAAAATAGTAGTGCGCGGAATGCTCACCGCCGAAAATCGCCCCGGTCTCCGCCATCCGCTGCTTGATGAATGAGTGCCCGACCCGCGTGCGTACCGGTCGCCCACCGTGTTCGGCGACGATCTCGGGCACGGCTTGCGACGTGATCAAGTTGTAGATCACTGTCGCACCGGGCTCAGTGGCCAACTCCCGGGTCGCGACCAACGCGGTGATAGCACTGGGACTCACCGGCTCGCCGCGCTCGTCGATCACGAAGCATCGATCAGCATCGCCGTCGAAGGCCAGGCCCAGGTCGGCGCCATGCTCCCGCACAGTAGCCTGCAGATCCACCAGGTTCGCCGGATCCAACGGATTCGCCTCGTGATTCGGGAAATTGCCGTCCAGTTCGAAATACAGCGGGATGACGCTTAGCGGCAGTCCTTCGACAACTGCGGGAACAGTGTACCCGCCCATTCCGTTGCCGGCGTCCACAACGACGCGCAACGGGCGGATCGCGGACAAGTCGACCAGGGAGCGCAGATACTGGGCATAGTCGGCAAGCATGTTCCGCTCGGTGACAACACCGCCACCCGGCCCTGGCTCAATGCCAGCCTCCACCGCAGTCCGGATCTCACCGAGGCCGCTGTCCTGGCCAACCGGCGCAGCCCCCGCTCGGCAGAGCTTGATCCCGTTGTACCGGGCCGGATTGTGGCTTGCGGTGAACATCGCGCCCGGTAGGTCGAGGCACCCGGAGGCGAAGTACAACATGTCGGTGCTGGCCAACCCGATGGAGATGACGTCGACGCTGCGGCTTGTCACGCCCCGCGCAAAGGCCATTGCCAGGCCGGGTGAGGAATCCCGCATGTCGTGCCCGATGACGACTGCTGGTGAACCGGCCGAACGCCCGATGAGCTCAGCGAAGACCGCCCCGATGTCATGCACCACCGCGGAGTTCAGCTGCTCCCCGACAATGCCCCGGATGTCGTAGGCCTTGACAATCGCTGACAGGTCAGGCACTGCTCTCCTCACGTCGGCTCTGGTCTCACCGAGACGTTAGCTCGCATCGCGCATCCTGGACGGGGGTTATTCGAGTATCGGTCACCCCGCTGCGCCCGCTGACCGCGGCATGGGGATGCCGCTCAGTCGTCTACCGGGTCGGGAAGCACCCTGAGGTGGCTGCGGCGGCCGCCGCCGGCGGCGGCAACGGTGCCGACGGGATCCACTGGTCGGTCGGCTCGGCCGGCCTCACGTACCGCTTCGGCCAGCGCGGTGAGATCATCCACTGAGGGTTCCGGCTCGGCGAACTCGCCGTCGTGACGCACGACATCCCAGCCTCGCGGCGCCGTCAGCCGTAGCGCGTGCTGCTCGCACAAGTCGTAGGAATGCGGCTCGCTGCACGTGGCTAGCGGGCCCACCACCGCGGTCGAGTCGGCATAGACGAAGGTGAGCGTGGCGACTGCCGCGTTTGTGCACCCGGTCCTTAAGCATCGCCGCCCACTGCGCACGGGCCGGACCATAGCGCGCAGGTCCGGCCGAGTGCCGCAGGCGCGCGGAGCACCGCACCGGCCAGCTTCGACGGCGGCGTACTCTCGCTAGATGGCGGTGACCCGGTCAGCCCGCTCGCGGCTACGCAGACGCCGCGACCGGCGCGGCCGCGGTGTGCGGGGGTTGCTGTACCCGACCACGCTGCCCGCGGCGCGCAGCCGCGCGGAGCGCTTCGACGCAATCGTGCTGGAAGCGCTCGAACCGATCGACGAACGTTGGCACACCGAACTCGAACGGCTCGACATCGCCGTTGACGAGGTGCCAGAGGTCACTGATTGCGATCCCACAACTGTCAGCTGGGGCAGCGACGTTGTGGAGGACGGAAACGTCCCGCTGGCCCGACTGGTTCAGGCTGGCGTGGACCGCGCTGGCTTACCCACTCGAGCCCGAATCGTTCTCTATCGACGGCCGCTGGAGACTCGCGCGCAGGACGGCGGCGACCTGTCGGATCTCGTTCATGAAGTGCTGGTCGAGCAGGTCGCGAACTATCTGGGGCTCGATCCAGACACGATCGACGGCTCGCCCGAAGTGGACTGACGCGCAAGCAGGTTGCCCCACCGCGGCGCGCTACCTCTTCGAGTGGCGCCGAGACGGTAGCGCAGTGCCCGCGACGAGCAGCAACAGTGCACCTTCGAGCAGCAGGAGCGCCGTTCTGGGAACGTCGGAGCGGACTACCCGAACCTCGGCAGAGTTACCCCGCACCGGGACCGCGACCTGGTGGCCCCACCCGCGCACGACCGGAACGGGGCGCCCATCCACGCTGGCCTGCCAGCCCGGCTCGTCGTTGGCGGCGACCACGAGCAACCGGCCGTCCGCCCCGGGCGCTACCCGAACCGCCAGCCGCGGCGGCTGGGCCGGCGCAAGCACCCCGCTGACCCCGGGTTCGATGGGCGGAGCCGCACCACTGCGCGCCTGCTCCGCCAGCGCGGGACCCAACAGCTCCGCGCCCGACACTGGTCGCACCACTCGCAGAACCGGTCTGCCATCCGCGGTCCGGGGCGCCGAGCGGGCCAGGGCTCCAGCTGCGGCGAGGGCGCGGACACCCTG
>JAODNG010000139.1 GCA_025465385.1 Pseudonocardiales bacterium | reverse complement strand
GTACTTGACCTCGACGCCCTTTTCCTCCAGCAGCTTGGCCATATCCCGCACGGTGTGCTGCGCCTGGGCCACCGCCATGCCGTACCCGGGAACCACGACGACCTGGTTGGCGTAGGCCATCTGGACTGCCGCGTCGGCCGCATTGGTCTCCCGGACGGTCTTGTCTCCGATGTCGTGGCCCGGCGCGGCACTACCACCGCCGCCGAAGCCGCCGGCGACGATCGCTGGGATGGACCGGTTCATCGCCTTGGCCATCAGGTTGGTGAGGATCGAACCGGAGGCGCCGACGATCATGCCGGCGACGATCATCGCGGTGTTGTTCAGCGCCAGTCCGGCTGCCGCTGCCGACAGCCCGGTCAGCGCATTGAGCAGGGAGATCACCACCGGCATGTCGGCGCCACCGATCGGCAGCACCACCAGCAACCCCAGCGCCGCGGCGAACACGAGTGTCCCGATGATCAACAACTCGGCGCTGCCACCCAACCCGATCGCGACCGCGCAGGCCAGCGCCGCCAGCAGGACCAACGCGTTGACCAGCTGCTGTGGCTTGCCCAGGCTGATCGGTCGGCCCGGAAGGAGCTCCTGCAACTTGCCGAAGGCCACCAGAGAGCCCCAGAACGACACCGAGCCGACGATCGCGCCGAACAGCGAGGCCACCATCACGTAGGTGGGCTCGTTGGTGAACCCGGCGGTGCTGTTGAACTCGACCCAAGCGATCAGCGCGACCGCGCCGCCGCCGACGCCGTTGAACAGCGCCACCATCTGCGGCATCGCGGTCATTTTCACCTGCTTGGCCGCCGGCACCCCGAGCACGGTGCCGAGCGCAACGCCCAGGACGATCAATGCCCAGTTGCTCATACCAGGAATGAGCAGGGTCGCGAGCACCGCGATGCCCATCCCGACCGCCGCGATGAGGTTACCGCGCACCGCGGTGCGCGGTCCGGTCAAGCCCATCAAGCCGTAGATGAACAGCGCGAAGGCGACGATGTACAACGCCATGACCGCAGTCGTCATTGCTGCTGCGCGCCCTTCTGGGCGGCGGCCCTGGCGGGTTGTTTGCCCTTGAACATTCCCAGCATCCGGTCGGTGACCAGGAACCCACCAACCACGTTGATGGTGCCGAACGCGATGGCCACCACCAGCAGCAGCTTGTCGAAGATCGTAAGGTCGTGACCTACACCGAGCACCACGATCCCGCCGAGCAGCACGATGCCGTGGATGGCGTTCGTGCCGGACATCAGTGGCGTGTGCAGAGTGTTGGGCACCTTGGAGATCACGGCGAAGCCGACGAAACCGGCTAGCACGAGGATCGCCAGGTTGGAGAGCAGCATCAGTGGTTGTCCCCTTCCGGCTCCCGCGTGATGCAGGAGCGGACCAGCACCTCATCATCGGAATCCGGTGTCAGCCGGCCTTCCTTGTCCAGCATCAGGTCCAGCAATGACTGCACGTTGCGGGCGTACAGCTCGCTCGCATGCTCGGGCATCGTCGCGGGCAGGTTCAGCGGTGACGCGATCGTCACATCCTCGCGGACCACGACCTCACCTGGCACGGTCAGCTCGCAGTTGCCTCCGGTTTCCCCGGCCAGGTCCACGATCACGCTGCCCGGTCGCATCCCCTTCACCGCCTCCGCGGTGACCAGGATAGGGGCCTTGCGTCCGGGCACCAGCGCGGTGGTGATCACGACGTCGAAACCACTGGTCGCCTCGGTCAGCCGCTGCTTCTGCTCGGCCCGCTCGTCCTCGGTGAGCTCGCGGGCGTAGCCGCCCTCACCGGCCGCCTCGATGCCCAGGTCGAGCCACTTGGCTCCCAGCGAGCGCACCTGGTCGGCGACCTCCGGTCGGACGTCGTAGCCGGTGGTCCTGGCCCCCAGACGCTTCGCGGTGGCCAGTGCCTGCAGCCCAGCCACCCCGACGCCGAGGATCAGCGCGGTCGCCGGCTTGACGGTGCCCGCAGCGGTGGTGAGCATCGGGAAGAACCGGGTGGACAGCTCCGCGGCCAGCAGCACCGCCTTGTAGCCGGCCACGTTGGCCTGCGACGACAGCGCGTCCATCGACTGCGCACGGGAGATCCGTGGGATGGATTCCATGGCGAAACCGGTCACGCCCGCGTCGCGGAGCTTGCTGGCGATCTCCGGGTCGGACCGCGGTGCCAAGAACCCGATCAGCACCGACCCACGATGCAGCCGGCCGATCTCCTCGTCGGTCGGTGGCGTGACTTTGACCACGACGTCGGCGTCCCATGGGTCGTCGATGGTGGCGCCGGCCTCGGTGAACAGCTCGTCGGGCATCAGCGCGCCTACCCCGGCGCCGGACTCGACGACGACCTGCAATCCCCGCCCGGTCAGCTTCTCCACCATTTTGGGCACCAGAGCAACCCGGCGCTCGCCGTCTCGCGATTCCCGGGGAACACCGACCCGGATGCCTTGCTGGTCCTGCGATGAGGTCACCCGCAGAGCATCGAACATGATCGGCGTGGCGTCCAGTGTCGGCCCTCAAACGTGGCCGGATCAACAGCTCTCAGTCAGCCGTTCCGGGCGGCATAACCGACTCGATTGGCTGGCCGCAACCGATCACGACCCTGCCCGGGCGTCGAGGGCGCAGTAGCCACCATTCCACTGCGAGCAGGCTGACCACCCAGCTGGTCCATACCGAGGCTCCGGCCGCGGCGACGGTCAGAGCAGTCTGGTCGTATCCGTAGAGGGGCCCCAGAAGCGGGGCCAGGGAGACCAGGTAGATCACG
>JAODNG010000101.1 GCA_025465385.1 Pseudonocardiales bacterium | reverse complement strand
CAGCGTTCGGCTCCAACGACTACGGTCGGCTGCTACTGGTGAAGCTCGGGCTTTTCGCCCTCATGCTCCTGGTCGCTCTGCGGTCCCATCAGGCCGCTCGTGATCGGCTGACCGTGTTCTGCCACCGCTTGCCGCGCACGAGCACGCTGCGCCGCAGCGTGCTCGCTGAAGCCGCGCTGGGTGCCGTCGTACTCGGCGTCACCGCGATGCTGGTCAACGCCGAACCCGGTCGAACCGCGACTGCCGCGCCACCGGGACCGGTCCACCGCGTCATCCGCTACGACACCGGCGGGCCCAACGGGCGTGGCCAATTCACTGTAGACGTCGATCCGGCCGCTGCCGGGCCTAACACGGTGCGCGTCACCGTCGAAGACCGCGATGGCGCGCCACACGACGTGGCCGAACTGCACAGCACGTTTACCGTGCGGCAGCTCGGTCCCTTCCCTGTTGCGCTGCAGCACACCGCGCCGGGCGAGTACATCGCCCACGCAGTACAACTGCCCTACAGCGGGACGTGGCAGCTCCGGGTCACTGTGCGCACGTCCGACATCGATGAGACGACCGTGGCCACCCCAATCGACATCAGGTGACGGTTACTTCCGGGGCAGCGCTCGGAAGGATTCGACGACCTGGTTCACCGGCGGGAGGACTACAGCCGGGTCTGAGGCCGCCGCGGTGAACACCGCGATCGCATAGTTGGTGGGATCGTTCTGGACGGTGATCGCCAGGAAGCGGATCTGGGTGTTCTTGGCGTTATTCCCGATCCCGCCGTATATCAGCGCTGGCTGCGGGCCCACGTCCCGGGCTTCCGGCGGGATCACCTGCACGTCGCGGTAGTTACTCGCCACCTGCTGGAAGAACAGGGTGCCGACCACCGGAATCGGTCCGGCGCGACCGACGCCAAGCGTGATCACGGTCGCCTGGTCCGGACTGGTCACCGTGGTGGTGCGGCCTTGCTGTGTGGTCGACCACCCGGTGGGTGCATTGAAGCGGTACTGGCCAGCCGCATTGACCACCTCTTGAGTATCGACCGCGCCACTGACGCTGCCGCGACTCACCACGGCGATCACCCCGCATACCACGGCCAGCAGCAGAGCCACGACACCGATGAGCGAGGTGATCGGTCGGCTTTGCAACCGGGAGACCCAGGGCAGCTTAGAGATCAAGGTATTCATGAGGGCGCCGATCGTACTGGGGATAGGGGGGTCAACATGCCAGCGGGGGCCGGCGAACTTCTCGCCGGCCCCCGCTGAAGGTGTAACGGTCAAACTGCTGTCAACTCAGACGGTGTGCTTGCCCACTCGACGACGGGTACCCGCCACAGTCAGCGCACCCAATCCGGTGAGCAGGAATCCACCGGCGAGCAGCCCAGCGACATCGGCTCCAGTCTGGGCCAGTTCCGGACCCTGACCGGCTTGGTTCTCACCGTTGCCGTGGTCCTCACCGTTGCCGTGGTCCTCGCCCTTGTTGCCGTGATCCTCGCCCTTGTTGTGGTGGTCGTTGTCGTTGGTCTCATGCGCAAGCGTCTCCGCCTGACCAAGCACGACCAGCAGAACCCGGTTCAGCACACTGAGGCGCAGAACCTCCACCGCACTGCCAGCACCCTTGGGGTTGTGGAAGATGACCGACTTGCCCTGGTTGAGCAGCAGGCAGAGCAGCGCGGAGTCACCACAATCATTCGGGAGGCCCAGAGCCGTGTCCTGGTCGCCCAGGAAGGTGGAATGGCCGTTGCTGTCGATCCCGAGCAGGAACGAGTGACGCTCGGTCTCGGGCTTCTCCGACCTCGACTTGGAATCCGCATGCACGGCCTGCACACCAAGACCCTCACAGGGCGTGGTCAGCTTGTCGCGCTTGCCCAGGCAGAGGTTGAGCAGCTCGTTGGCGGAGTCAGCCTTGGTGTGGCCGTGCTCCTTGTCACGCTCGGCAATGCCGAGGCCCTCGGCAACACCGAGAGACAGGATGCCGTTGCACTCGTAAGTGGCTGTGGTGTCCTTGTCGTGACCGCCCAGGCACAACGCCGCCACACCACCGCGGGCAGCGGCGAGAGACGAGTCGTGGTCCTCAGTGGCCACAGCGTTGTGGTAGAGCAGGCTCAGGCAGAGCACACCACTGGTGGCGCTGCAGAGTTTGAGGGCGTCGCCGTTGTCGCCCTCTTTGTTGTGGCCCTCTTTATGGTCCCTCGAGGACGCGCTGGAGCCGATGATCCGGCTACCACCCAGACCGAGCACCGTCGAGTCGGAGTGTGCATCCCCGTTGTCCTCAATGGTGCCGTTGTACCTGGTGATGTCGAGCAGGTGCGACCTGAGCAGGTCGATCCGCGCGACGGCACCAGAGGCGTGGTCGGGTGGCTCCGGGTCGTCGATCTCGTGGCTGCCCGAGGTGTCATCGCGGTGCTCGATGTCACCACCGTGGTGGTCACCGTGGTGGTCACCATCGTGGCCATCGTGGTGGTCACCGCCGAGAAGATCAGCCGGCCCAGAAGTACCGCCGAGGCCGCCGATGAGGCCGGTGGGATCGGCGGGAAGGTTGCCGACACCGGGAGCGCCACCAGGAGCACCACCGCCAGGCTCAGTAATTTGTGGTGCACCAGGGGCGCTGGGACTGGGCACCGTGGGATCTGCGGTCGTTCCGACGATCTTCTGCACGGAGTGGACCACCTGCGCAGAGGCAGCACCCGGCAGCAAAACCATCGCGGCTGCCGTGCCGGCTGCCATGAGAGCCAGGCGGCGGTGCCTCCTGGGTGTGCGTGACGTCATGTTCCGGTGTTCCTCCTCGTTCGAGATCTCTCCGCGAGAGGGCGGTACGGCCTTCCCCTCGGCGGCCGTGGATCCCTCGTACCTGGCAATAGACGCTCGGACTCCACCGTGTGGTGGCCGATCTCCGGGCATCCAGGTACCGGCTCAACGACGTGGGAGTCGACGCAGATACGACCGGAACCCCGACTACTCCCCGAACGGTGACCACCTGTCGATCGAAACCGCCAGGAGGCACACGCAGCGTAGATATCGACCGGTCTGAGGCGCGCGTAGATGCCTCAAATAGGACAAACCGTCCACGTTTCAGTTGCTCTCAGTGAGAATTCGCTTGTAAGGCAGGGAGCAGCGGCCGTCGGAGCGCTGACCGTGGGCCGCACAGCGCGCACGGATTCCGGCATGATTGACTGCGCTGCGACATGTCACCATCGCGCCGCCGCAGGCCGGTCATCGTCGCCCTTGTGGCTGGACTGTTCTCCTTCGCGGCCGTCGCATGTAGCGATCGATCCGTCACCCCGCCTCCGATCGATCATGTCGGGCCCGCGGGCCCGGCGTCCCCCACTACGGTCCAGCCCGTGCCAGCACCGCAGCCGATCGCCGACGGGCCGTGCCGCTATCTGTCGCCGGCGTCGGTACAGGCGGCCAACGGCGAACGTGTCATCGCGGTACGGCTCTCTGACACCGGTCCAGACCGGCCGCAGCCGGCTTGTTTCTTCTTCGCAGCCAACGGCACGGTGCAGCTGCGGACCTGGATCGTCGGGAGTACGCCGCAGGTGGCGCGGGCAACCGTCGACGCTGCCGCCCCGGTCGCCAGCTCCGATCTGGCCGAGCTTCCCGGTGGCTGGTCCGGCGGCTCACAGCCGACCGCCGATGGAGCGGTGTTCGCGGTCAGCCGACAGGGCACCGCCGTGGTGATCACGACCAATCAGCGGCAGACGATCGGAGCCCGCCGGATCGCCGAGCAGGTGATCGCCGCCCTGGGCCTGTAAGCCGCTGGGGTAGCTAAGCCGCTGAGTACTAAGACCTCGACCGAGCTGTCCGCTCAGTCATCGCCGGCCGAAGGACGTTGCGCGCGGACAACGCCGTTGCCGGTCGGAGAGCGCCCGGTGGCGACCTGGTCGCGGTACTGCACAGTCGCCCGCTCGACCGTCCGGGTCGCCAACCACTCACGATCGGGCCGTGATTGCCGGCGGTTTCGCAGCACCACGCCGGCGACTCCCGCGATCCCGAGCAACAGCGGAACCACCCACCCCCAGCGGCGGATAGAGCCCTGCGCCTTCGCATCGTTCACGTCCTTCGCCCTTCATGATTGTCGCCGTCGCTGCGTGGCTGCTCGGTACCGTCGATCTGAACTAGATATGCCCATCGTGCCGCGTCCGCAACCGAACTACCGTTCACCAACAAGGCGGTCTGGCAGGATGGTCCGGTGACTGAACCCACGACAGACGAGACGCAGGTCGTCCTGCACACCAGTGAGGGTGACATCCGCATCACCCTCTTCCCGAACCATGCCCCGAAGACCGTGGCGAACTTCGTGGGCCTCGCCGAGGGCAGCAAGGACTATTCCCAGAACAACGCCAAGGGTGAGCGCTCTGGGCCGTTCTATGACGGCTCCGTGTTTCACCGGGTAATCAAGGGTTTCATGATCCAAGGTGGTGACCCCACTGGCACCGGACGGGGCGGACCCGGCTATCGCTTCGGCGACGAGCCGCATCCGGATCTGCAGTTCAACCGGCCCTACCTGCTGGCGATGGCCAACGCAGGCCCGAACACGAACGGCTCGCAGTTCTTCATCACCGTCAGCACCCCGACACACCTCAATCGGAAGCACACCATATTCGGCGAGGTGGCCGACCAGGAATCCCGCAGCGTGGTGGACAAGATCGCAACCACGCCGACCCGTGGAGACCGTCCCGACAAGAACATCGTGATCGAACGGGTCACGGTCAAGCCCGCCGGAGTATGACGGCGATGGCCGGTCCAGTGTGTGTCCGGCACCCGGGCCGCGAGACTGGGGTGCGCTGCACTCGCTGCGACCGGCCCGCTTGCCCCGCCTGCCTACGCGAAGCTTCGATCGGCTACCAGTGCGTTGACTGCGTCGCCGAGGACGCCCGGTCGCGCCTGCCCCGCTCCCAACCACGCTCCAGCACCGTAGCGTGGGCACCACCGGCTGGTCCCTCGCTGGTGATTCCGGTCCTCATCGCGATCAACGTCGCGGTCTTCGTGTTCACCGTGGTGCAGGCCGGCAGCCTGTCCAACAACGCCGACGCGCCGCTGTTCGGGCAGTGGGCGCTGCAGCCCGCGGCGGTCGCGCAGGGTGCCTGGTGGCAGCTGTTCACCTCAGGCTTTCTGCATATCGGGCCGCTGCACCTGGCCTTCAACATGATCGCGCTGTGGGTGATCGGGCGGGACCTAGAGGGGGTATTGGGCCCGGTCCGCTTCTTGGTGGTGTACCTGGTCTCGCTGCTCGGCGGTTCACTGGTGGTCTACCTGTTCGCCAACCCGATGAGCAACACCGCGGGCGCGTCGGGCGCGGTGTTCGGGCTGATGGGAGGCCTCGCGGTGGTACTAATGCGGCTGCGGCTGTCCCCGCGCCCGGCGCTGACCATTATCGTGCTTAACGTGATCATCAGCTTCGCAGTGCCGAACATTTCCATCCTCGGCCACCTAGGCGGCCTGGCGTTCGGCGCGGCGGTCACAGCGGCGATGGTCTACGCCCCGAAGCGACGCTAAAGAGCGCCGCGCCCAGCTGGTCGGTAGGCCGTCGGGCGTCTTGTCCACAGGGGTTATCCACAGTGGGGATGAATTTCACTGGTGTTGTTTGCGGGGATCAGCGCCAGCGCATGGTCATCAACAGGCCGGTGACCATCAACGTGAAGCCGATCAGGAAGTTCCAGTTGCCGAGGCTGTTGAGCAGCGGGATCTTGTCGATGGCCAGATAGTTGACCACCAGCCACAGCAGACCGAGCAGCATCAATCCCAGCATCACGGCGACGTAGAACGGGTGCGAGGGACCCGCGACGCGGACCTTCGTCGCGCCGAGCGCTTCGGCCGGCGGGGTGTAGACCGACTTCTTGCGGACCTTGGACTTCGGCATGGTCATTCCTCGTTCGACGTCGGCTCTTTCGACCTGCGGGGTGTGTGGCGGCGGCCTCATCATCCATAGCGGGGCGCTCGGCGCACACGTTACGGCACCCACTACCGTCTCCGTGCTGGCGTCGGTGCTGGCTTCTGTGTTGACGTCGGTGCCGGCTTGTCCGGCGAGCGAGGACGATGCAGCTGTCCTGCGAGGAGGTTTCGTGAGCCATGTGCTGTCCCCGGTCCGGGGTTCGCCGCCACCACGCCGACGCGGCGACCGTGTGCGGACGACCGTCCGCGGGCTGGGTGAGCTGCTCTTGACAGCAGGCCTGGTGGTCCTGCTGTTCGTCTTCTACGAGGCCTACGTCACTGACTGGACCTCAGCCCAGAAGCAGCGCCAGGCGACCGCCAAGCTGGATGACACGTGGCGCAACGGTCGGGGTTTGGTCGACCGGCCGGTCAAGGGCGCGGGTATGGCCAAGATGTACGTTCCCGCGTTCGGCCCCGACTTCATGTTCACCGTGTTGGAGGGCACCGACCAGGATGTCCTGGCGGTCGGACCAGGGCACTATCCGGGCACTGCGTCGCCTGGTCAGCTAGGCAATTTCGGGGTGGCCGGGCACCGGGTCGGCAAGGGCTCTCCGTTCAACTCCCTGGACCTACTGTCCTCCTGCGACGCCATCGTGATCGAGACGGCGGACCACTGGTACGTCTACCGGGTGCTGCCGCTGCAGGGCGAGTCCGACGGCTGGGCGGCCGGCAAGGGGACGCAGCCGCAATGCCGAGGTGTGGCACCGCTGCCTGGTCGCTACGCGAACGTGGTGGGCAAGACGATCGTGCTGCCCAATCAGGTCGACGTGATCGCTCCGGTTCCTGGCCAGCCAGGTCGAGCTCCGGTTAACCGGCTGATCACGCTGACCACGTGCAACCCGCAGTTCTCCGCTCGAGAGCGGCTCATCGTGCATGGAGTGCTGGTCACTTCGTATCGCAAGGCCGACGGTCAACGCCCGGTCGAGCTGACTGCCGGCGCCTGAGGAGGCTCATGTACAGCTGGATTTGGCGGCACCTGCCTGGCTCACGCGCGGTGAAGCTGTTAGAGGCCTTGTTGCTCGTCGCAGCGGTGCTGACCCTGTTGATGCTGGTGGTATTCCCCTGGGTCGAGCCTCGGCTGCCGTTCAACGAGGTTACGGCGGGGTAGGTGGCGCCGCTGACGCGGTCGCCGCTTGTGAGTGGGTCACGTGTCAGAAGACTATTCTGCACTCATGGGCATGCCAGGCGGCTACGCTGCCTGCCATGCAGGTCCTCGTGATCGACAACTACGACAGCTTCGTTTACAACCTTGTGCAGTACCTGGCGCAGCTGGGATGCCAGTGCGTGGTGCGGCGCAACGACGCGGTCGAGCCAGAAGACGTCGCCGCCGCGGACGCCGTGTTGATCAGCCCCGGCCCAGGTACGCCGGAGAGAGCCGGCGCCAGCATGGGAATCATCCGGGACTGTGCCGCGCAGCGCCGCCCGCTACTCGGCGTCTGTCTTGGGCACCAGGCAATCGGGGCCGTTTGGGGCGCCACCGTGGCGCGAGCCCCAGAACTGCTGCACGGGAAGACTTCCCTGGTGTATCACAACGGCGTTGCGGTGCTCGCCGGGTTGCCGCAGCCATTCACCGCCACCCGGTATCACTCGCTGACGGTGCTCCCCGAGACGATCCCGGACGAGCTCGAGGTCACCGGCCGCACCGAGTCGGGGATCGTGATGGCGCTGCGCCACCGGGAGCTTCCGGTGCACGGCGTGCAGTTCCACCCGGAGTCGGTGCTCACCGACTCCGGGCACCGGTTGCTGGCGAACTGGCTGCGTATCGCGGGAGCCGAGGTGGACGAGGCACGGGTGGTCGAGCTCGAGAATCAGATGCGCAAGCTCGCCTCGGCCGCGGCGGTGCGCTGACCGGTCAGCCACCTGGGCTGGGGAACCCTGTGGTACCGCCGAAGATCCCACTGGTGGTAGTTGTGCTGGTCGCCTCGTTGTTCTGGCCGACGGTGATCGTGATGGTCTGATCGCGAGCGAATCCGGTACCCGCAGGAACGTCCTGGGCGACGATGAGCCCGACCTGAGCCGCGTCCTCGACCGGGGTGAAGACCTGCTTCAAAGTCCCGGTCCAACCCAACTTCCGCAGCGCGTTCTGCGCCTGTGTCGGGGTCTGACCGCGCAGGTCCGGCATCTGGATCTGGTTGCCTCGGGACACCGTGAGGGTGACCGTACTGCCCGCCTTGACGGTGTTGCCGCCGCCTGGGCTCTGCCGCAGAACCTGGCCCTTGGGCGCCGTGGAGTCGACGTCCTGGACCGCGGCGGTGAGGTGCGCGACCACGATGTTGCGCTGAGCCTGGTCGATGTTGGTGCCGACAACGTCGGGCACACCCACAGTCTCCGGCGCTACACCGACGGTGATGGCCACCGCTTTGCCCTTGGCCAGCCGTCCCCCGGCAGCCGGATCTTGAACGAGCACCCGGTTGATATCCTTGTCGTCCTGGGCGACCTGGGTGCCCTGGTCGGGTGAAAGCATCAGACCTACCTGTTGCAGGGACGCCTGGGCTTGCACGCGGTCCAAACCGAGCAGGTTGGGCACCTCTACCTCAGCCGGCCCGGCACCGACGTCCAGCCGCACCGTTGTTCCCCGTACCGCCTGACCGACCGGGTTCATCGCCACCACCCGATCGAGGTCCTGCGGGGTTGACTCGACCGGATGACGCTCGGTCTGGAAGCCGGCGGCGTTGAGCGCCTGCTCGGCAGACGGCACCGGCTGGCCGACTACGTTCGGTAGCGAGATGGGTTTCGGTCCGCCACCGAAGACGTCAGTGAACAGCAGCAGGAGCAGTCCGACGATCGCGATGATGACTACCGTGGTGAGGATCCCCAGACCCCGTGCGGGCCGCCGCTCCTCGACCGACGCTCCTGCGGGGTCGGCGTGCCGGCGGCTGGCCCGAGTGGGTCGGATCGGCCGGATGGCGACCGTGGGGCCCGAGTCGAGCATCAGGTCACGGTCCGCATCGGTCATGATCACCGGCGCCAGCTGTCGCTGCCCGGACAAGACCCGAACCAGGTCGGTGCGCATTTCAGCAGCGGACTGGTACCGGTTGGCCGGATTCTTGCTCATCGCCTTAAGCACCACCGCGTCCAGCGCCGCGGAGACGTCAGGGTTCTGCCGCGACGGTGGGATGGGGTCTTCACGGACGTGCTGGTAGGCCACCGCGACCGGGGAGTCACCGGTGAACGGCGGCTCCCCAGTGATCAGCTCGTACAGCACACAACCAGCGGCGTAGACATCCGAGCGGGCGTCCACGAGTTCCCCGCGGGCCTGTTCGGGGGACAGATACTGAGCGGTGCCGACGACCGCTGCGGTCTGGGTCACGCCCTGCCCGTCGGCCAGCGCCCTGGCGATGCCGAAGTCCATCACCTTGACCGCGCCAGCGTTGTTGATCATCACATTGGCGGGCTTGACGTCGCGGTGAATGATGCCGTTGCGGTGGCTGAAGTCCAGTGCGGCGCAGATGTCCGCCATCGTCTCCATCGCGCGCTGCTCGTCCATCGGACCCTCGGTCTTGACGATGTCGCGCAGCGTGCGGCCCTCTACGTACTCCATCACGATGTAGGGCAACGGACCGTAGTCAGAAACTGTCTCACCGGTGTCGTACACCGCGACGATGGCGGGATGGTTCAGCGCGGCAGCGTTCTGCGCCTCCCGCCGGAAGCGGTGCTGGAACTGCGGATCCCGGGCGAGGTCAGCGCGCAGCACCTTGACCGCGACGTCGCGGTCGAGCCGCATGTCGCGTCCGAGGTGCACCTCGGACATGCCCCCATAGCCGAGCGTCTCGCCCAACTCGTAGCGGTCCGACAGTAGTCGGGGAATGGTCATTCCGGCGCCGTTCCGGTCCTTGTTCGTGATCCGTGCCGTGGTCGGGCCCGGTCCGGGCTCCATCATGCCCCCCCTCCGGCTGTCACCCGATGGGGACCGATCGCTCACTGTCCCTCCCGGCAGGTCAGTCTCAGAGTTGATCTGGGCGGGACGTATCCGGACAGGGGATCCACTCCGGTGACGCGGCACTGGGACCGCAGGTCAGGGTCGACCTGGTCGCCGTTGTCGTCGACCACTCGCGGTATCAGCCCATGCGATTTCGCGGTCACGACGGCATCGCTGCCCGGGTAGCCCAAGTAGTCGGTCGGAATGATCAGTACCTCCGGGGCTGCGTCGCCCGGGTTGGTCGACTCCGGGTCGGGTTGCATCTTGGTGGGTTCGGGCTGGGCTGGCTGCTGCGTGGCAGACGGCGTTGTCTCCACCGGGCCTGGGACCAGCGACGGTGTTACTGGCGCAAAAGGCACCGTGGTCATGCCTGTCCCGGTGGCCACCCCGGTGGGCGCGGCAGTTAGTAGCACCTCGCGGACCAGGTAGCCGCCCAGCACCAGCGCGAGCACCCCGAGCAGCGCAACCGTGATTCGCCCTGCGCCGCGCCGTTCGGCGTAGGGCGGTCTCGGGGGCGGCAGGGAGGGCAGCAGCGCGGTTGGTGGTGGCTGGCTGCCTCGCAGTGCTGCCGTGACGGTGCCGCCGGTCACGCCGGTAGGCGGCGGCATCCGGCGCCCGGCCTGGATGGCGGCAACGGCGGCGGCGAACTCACCGCCGGTGCGATAGCGCTGGCGGGGATCCTTGGCCAGCGCCGTCTCGATCAGCTCACAGACCGCTGGCGGCACATCCGGCGGCAACGGAGGTGGTTGGTCGCGGATGTGCATCATCGCGATGGTCACGGCGTTGTCCGCCGAGAACGGGCGCCCGCCGGCCAGGCACTCGTAACCCACCACCCCCAACGAGTAGACGTCTCCGGGCGGACCGGCGTCCTCGCCGGCCGCCTGCTCCGGGGCGATGTAGTGCGCGGTGCCCATCACCATCCCGGTGCGCGTCACCGGAGCCGCGT
>JAODNG010000092.1 GCA_025465385.1 Pseudonocardiales bacterium | reverse complement strand
CCCGAGCTCGGCGAGGCAGACGCTCCAACCGGCCGCGTTCCGGGCGGCGGTGTCGCGTGCTTCGAGCACGTTGATCAGAGTGAGCTTGCAGTTGTTGTCGTCGATCGGTTTCAGCTCGAAGTGCAGTTCGTCGTTGAACCAGGTGAAGGAAAGGCGCCGGGGCGGGTCGACGGCCAGGACCGTGCCGGTCGTGGGCCCGGAATAGGGATCATCGAAAAATTCGATCGCCCCTCCGGGACGCAAGTCGATCTTCACCGTGGAGGGAAACCACCGTGCGAGTTCGTCGGGCTCGCTGACTGCCGCCCACACCCGCTCAACCGCGTGTGGATAGACACGTTGCACAGACGGAAAGCTTCGGTCATGGACCGCGTTGTTGGTGACGTTTAGTGGTTTGGGCGATCGCTACGATCAGGCCTAGCAGGAGCAGGGCGGCGGCTGAGCCGACTAGGGCGATGGTGCGCGGGCGGGTGTCCTCCGGCGGTGGGGTTGGCAGACCGGACAGCTTCGCTGCGTTCACTGAGGCCGAGGCGGCACCTTGTTCCTCAGGTAGCACCGCGGTGAGTGCGGCGACCGGATCGACCATGCCGTAGCCGAGCTCCTCGCTGCGCCCACCGGAGGCGCCGGTGTGTTGCGCCGTCCGCTCGATGCGATGCATCACCTGGCGCGCGGTCAGATTCCGGTATCGCTGTCGGATCAGCGCCGCGACCCCTGCCACGTATGGGGTGGCGAAGCTGGTGCCGTCGAGAGCGCGCAGCTGGCCGTGGGCATCGACGAGGCCGGTGGTCAGGCCTGGCCGCCCAGCCGCCAGGGATACTGCGCTGGTGCCCGGTGCGGCGACATCGACCCACGGTCCACGGATCGAGAAATCTGCCGGTTCGCCGTCATTGTCGGTCGCCGCGACGGTGAGCACGTCGTCGTCGAACCAGCCGGGCGACGAGATCGTGGTGACCGCACCGGAGTTGTTCTGCTTGCAGGTGCTGCTGGTGTTGGCGGCGGCCACCACCACGACCACGTTGTGCTCCACCGCGTGGTGTACGGCGGCCTGCAGATCGGGCGCATTGACCTGGTCCCGCTCGGCCGGGAAACACGCGGCCTCCGAAATATTGATCACAGTTGCGCCCAGCTGCACGGCGCGCATCACGGCCCGAGCCATGCTCACGGTGTCGCCGGCGCTCGGGCTGTGGATCTGCTGACCGTCGTCGAGCTGGCGCAGCGGCACCGAGTAGAAGGTGCTGGCCTGCCGGATGGCGAGTATCTGCGCAGCCGGGGCGACCCCGACGAATCGGCTGTTGGGATCAGGCGCCGCGGCGATGAGGCCAGCTACCACGGTGCCGTGACCGTCGCAGTCGAACAGGCCGGTGCGGTTTTCGATGTAGTCGCCGCCATCGATCAGTCTGCCGACAAGCCTGGGATGCGGCTGCACCCCGCTGTCGATGACGGCGACTCGCTGGTCGCGTCCGGTTGCGTACTGCTGGGCTTGCCGGATCCGCAGCCGCCGTTGCGCTGGCGGCTCGACCTGGAGGTTCTGCGGGTTGTCCGTGACCGGCTGCTGGCAGGTTGCCTGCTGCTCGACCGGACCCGTCTGCCGGGTGGCCGTGTTGTTCACGATGTAGGGCATGGTGGTCACGCTGGCCGGCGTTGGCAACGCCGTCGTATCCACGGCGGGTGGCACTCCTGGTGGTCGATCACCGGGTTGGGCAGCCACCGGCCACGCCGGTCCTGCGAGGCACAGCAGTGCGACGGCGATGGCGACCAGAGAGGTGCGACGAGGACGGAGACCGGTGGGTGCCCTCACAGCGCCCGGAAGGTCTTGTAGAGGTCTAGCACGCCCAAGGCCAGCGGCAGGACCGCGGCAATGAGGATCGCTTCGGTCACATCCACCGACTGGCGCAGCACCGGGGAGAACCGGTGCTGCGGTAGGACTACTCCGGCGAACAGTGCGAACATCGCGATGACCAGCAGACCACCGAAACCGATCAGCAGCAAGCCCGGCTGGTGAGCCAACGCCAGCAACCCCGCCATCAGCCCGGCTACCGCGACCATCCCACTCACCAACAACGCGATCGCCTGGCGACCGTTGGCGTAGGAGCGGGCTCGCAGCAACAGCACGGCGGCGACCACTGCACCCAGCACGATCCCCAACGCACCTCCCGCCGCGGCCAGCACCGCGCCGATCGCTGCTACCGCGCCACATCCCGCGATCATGCCAGTCAGGTACTCGTGTGCTATGCCTGCGCGGCGTTCGATCGCGGTGTAGTCCGGAAAGCCCGGGTCTTCCTGCAGGTCCTTGGCGCTCCCGGGAACCTGGGGCATCGGGAGCCGGGACAAGTGAATCGTCAGCCGGGGCAGTGCCGAGATGGCGCAGAGTGCCAACGCGGCTGCCCCCGCTGCCATGCCGGCGGCGGGCCGGTGAACCACGCTGGCAACCAGGAACGTCAGCGCGCCGAGGGCAGCAGCGGTGGCGCTGGCGATGAACGGTGTGATGCCGGCGCTGAGCACCGTGATCGAGGTGGCGGCGAGCACCAGGACCAGCGTGCACGCCAGTAAGAAGTTTGGCGCATGGACGCCGCCCGGCACGATGTAGAGCCCACTGACGAATCCCAGCGGGAGGCTGCCTGCTGCCACCACGACGCCCGCCTTGGCGTCGTCGTACACCCGGGCCATCGTCGCGCCAACGATCAGCGCGACCACTGCGGCGGCGCCTGCGAGGGCGGCCGCGCTGAGCCCGAACTCGGCTCTGGCCACGGCACCGACGCGGAGCAGCGCGACGGCGCTGGCCAGCAACGCCAATCCGGCAGCGATCAGCCCGAGCGTGCGGGCAGTCCTCTCGGTCCACGGCCGATAGCTGTCCGGGGCGGCCACCGCAATGGCGTCCACCACATCATCGAACAGCGGCGGCGGTGGGTTATCGCGACGGTGGCGGAGTTGCAGCAGATCACCGTCGACGACACCCAGCGAGCTCAGCGGGCGGTCCGGATCGATCGCCTCGCCGCCGAGCTTGGCCAGGCACCAGCCGCCGTGCTTGCTGCCACCGTCCGCGCTGGACTCGCCAGCCATCTTCAGCAGCATCGGCACCAGATTGGCCACCGCGACATCCGAGGGCAGCGCTAGATCGATGCGGGTGCGAGGTGCCACCACCGTCACTCTGCTGAAGACGGTGGACGGTTGAACCGTCGATCCGGCGCGGGACGGTTGAACCGTCGATCCGGCGTGGGACGGTCGAACCGCCGGCGTTGCGTTGGTATTGGTTGGCACCCGCTGCACTCCTCGCTCGGCCCGCGGCGCTGTAGTTCCGGGGGAGTATCCATGCGCCAGCCCAGGGCGTCAGACAGGGGTCTGGCACCAGAGCCTGGCATCAGCTGGCCTGATCTGTTTTCGACGCAGCCGCCTGACCTGCGACGACGAGTAGCGTGTCGCAGTTGCCCAGGCATCGTGCTGCTTGTCTCTCGGCCCACTGTGTTGGCGGCCCATCGCCGAGAGGCGCCACGCTGACGGTCAACGGCTCATCGTCCATGAGCGCGAATTCGGAAGAACCCACCGCGATAGGCGCGGCTCCCCAACACCGGTCGCTGCGGGTCGTGGGGCGGTGCGAGAACCGTCGCGTCGACCGGAAATGCGGACCGCGAAGGGCCGCGTCGAGTAGCCACTAGGGTGGCCGACCTCTGCGTGCGTGGTCAGCTCCGGCCTCCGGGCCGATCGCGTGCGGCGAACCGCGGGAGGTGAACTGGCATGAGCACTGTGCAGTTCCGGCGATTACCTCGGCTGGCCGCGCCAAAGATGCCCGGTGGTGAGGTGCATCTGGAGGCTCCGCCTGAGGTGCCCAGGGTGCTGCCAGGCAACATCGTGCAGAAGATCCTGCCGATCGTGATGATCGTCGCCGTACTGGGCATGGTCGGCTACACCTTTACTACCGGCGACGGCAAGAGCAACCCGCTGTTCCTGATGTTTCCGATCATGATGGTGGTGTCGACCGTCGGCATGTTCGCCGGTGGCAGTCGTGGCGGCCAGGCCAAGGCCGAGATGAACGAGGACCGCAAGGACTACCTGCGCTACCTGGGCCAGATGCGCGAGCGGGCCCGGGAAGCCGCGCAGGAGCAGCGCGCAGCGTTGGAATGGAGCCATCCCGATCCGGCCGCGTTGTGGTCGATCGCGAGCAGCCGGCGGATGTGGGAACGGCGCAGCGGCGACCTTGACTTCGCCACGGTACGGATCTGCCGGGGATCGCAGCGGCTGGCTACCCGCCTGGTGGCGCCGCAGACCGGTCCGGTCGACGAGCTGGAGCCGATCACCACGCTGGCGCTTCGCCAGTTCGTCCGAGCCCATTCCATCGTGCCCGAGCTGCCGATCGCCATCTCGGTTCGCGGCTTCGCCGCGATCGGGATCTCCGGCGAACCGGTCGCATCGCGTGGGTTGGCCCGCTCGATGGTGGCCCAGCTGGCCACCTTCCACACTCCCGACGATCTGCTCGTCGCCGTGGTCACCACCGGGCGGGCGAAGGTGGATTGGGAGTGGGCGAAGTGGCTGCCGCATGTGCAGCACCCGAGCCGCGTCGACGATGTCGGGCCGGTGCGGATGATGGCCGGTTCGCTGTCCCGGATCGAGGAACTGCTCTGCGAGCAGCTCCGGGACCGCCCACGATTCTCCCGTAGTGCCCCGCCTGGTGAGGGGCCGCACATCCTGATCGTCGTCGACGGCGGCGAGGTCACCGGCGCGGAGCAGATCATCCTCGAGGAGGGACTGGCCGGGGTGACCCTACTGGACCTCTCGGGTTCGGTGGGCACCCTGATCAGCCGCCGAGGGCTACAGCTGGCGATCGAGGGTGGCCAGATCGGCGCCCGCGGGGCGACCGGGGTCGAGTTCTTCGGAGCTCCTGACTCGCTCACCGCCGCCGAGGCTGAGGCGGTGGCGCGCGCCCTGTCCCCCTACCGGCTGGGCGCAGCGGAGTCCCATGGCGACGACGCGCCGCTGCTGGGCAACACCGGGCTGCTCGGCCTGCTCGGCCTGCCGGAAGATCCACATGCCTTTGACGTCGCCCAGGCCTGGCGACCGCGCCCGGTCCGGGACCGGTTGAGAGTTCCCATCGGGCTCGGCGAGTTCGGCCAGCCGGTGGAGCTGGACATCAAGGAGGCCGCCCAGGGCGGCATGGGACCGCACGGACTGTGCGTCGGGGCGACTGGATCGGGAAAATCAGAGTTCCTGCGCACGCTGGTGCTAGGTCTGATCGCCACGCACTCCTCGGCGGTGCTGAACCTCGTACTGGTCGACTTCAAGGGCGGCGCGACGTTTCTAGGTATGGAGCATGCGCCGCACGTCGCCGCCGTGATCACCAACCTAGCTGACGACCTGACCCAGGTTTCGCGGATGCACGACGCGCTGGCCGGAGAAATGAACCGCCGCCAGGAACTGCTGCACACGGCCGGGAATTTCGCGAACGTCAAGGACTATGAGAAGGCCCGGGACAATGGCGCCGATCTCGATCCGCTACCGGCGTTGTTCATCGTGATCGACGAGTTCTCTGAGCTGCTCGCGCAGCGGCCGGAGTTCATCGACCTCTTCGTGGCGATCGGCCGGTTGGGCCGTTCGCTGCAGATGCACCTGCTGCTGGCATCGCAGCGCCTCGAGGAGGGCAAGCTGCGGGGCTTGGAGTCGCACCTGTCCTACCGGATCGGGCTGAAGACCTTCTCCGCCGGGGAGTCCCGCGCCGTGCTGGGCGTTTCCGACGCCTACGAGCTCCCCTCGGCGCCCGGCTCGGGCTACCTGAAATTCGACACCGCCTCCATGGAGCGCTTCAAGGCGGCTTACGTCTCGGGCCCCTATCGGGTCGGCCGGGTCGTCGCGATGGCCACTTCAGCCCCGATCACCTCGGATCTGCGGCCGCGGCTGTTCGTACCCGACTATGTGGAGCTAC
>JAODNG010000090.1 GCA_025465385.1 Pseudonocardiales bacterium | reverse complement strand
GTCCTGGCGATGTCGTGGCGCCGGGCCGACATACTGCGCCACCGGACGGACCAGCCGGCCGGTGCGCGTCTGTTCCATGATGTGCGCGCTCCATCCCGCGGTCCGTGCACAGGTGAACCGTCCCGGCATCATGTGCGGCGGCACCTGCGCGAAGTCGAGGATCACCGCCGCCCAGAACTCGACGTTGGTCTCGATCACCCGGTCCGGTCGCCGGTCAGCCAACTCAGCCAGCGCGGCCTGTTCCAGCGCCACCGCCACGTCGTGGCGTGGTGCGCCGAGTTCTTTGCAGAGCCGGCGCAGTACTCGGGCTCGCGGATCCTTGGCTCGATACACCCGGTGGCCGAAGCCCATCAGCCGCTCGCCGCGATCCAGTACCTTGCGGACCACCGCGGCGGCGTTGTCAGTGCGCTCCACCTCCTCGATCATCGGCAGCACCCGCGCCGGCGCGCCACCGTGTAGCGGCCCGGACATCGCACCGATCGCGCCGGACAGGCAGGCTGCGGCGTCGGCGCCAGTGGAGGCGATCACCCGAGCGGTGAAGGTGGAGGCGTTGAGCCCGTGCTCGGCCGCCGAGACCCAGTACCCGTCCACGGCCCGGACGTGTGCCGGGTCCGGATCGCCGCGCCACCTCGTCATGAAACGCTCGGTGATGGTGGAACACTCGTCGATCCGGCGCTGCGGCACGGCCGGCTGATGGATCCCCCGGGCGGACTGCGCCACGTACGACAGCGCCATCACCGACGCCCTGGCGAGATCCGCCCGAGCCTGCGCGTCGGAGGTGTCCAGCAGCGGGCGATAGTCCCAGATAGGCGCGAGCATCGCCAGCGCGGCTTGCACGTCGACCCGGACATCACCGGTGTGCACCGGCAGCGGAAAGGGCTCGGCGGGGGGCAGCCCGTGGCCGAAGCGTCCGTCGGTCAGCAACGCCCACACGTCGCCGAACGTCACATGATCGACGAGATCCTCGATGTCGACGCCGCGGTAGCGTAACGCGCCACCGCCCCGATCCGGTTCGGCGATCTCGGTGTGGAAGGCGACCACGCCTTCCAGCCCCGGCTTGAAACCGGCGGTGTCCGCCGGCCCATTGACCTTCGCCAGCTCGTTCAACGCAGTCACGCCGACCTCCTCGCGCGGTGGGGCCCCTGCCTGGGCACGCGCGGGTCGCTGATCGGCCAGCGGGGTGGGCGCACGCCACAGCGCGGCGCCGCGCGGGTTGACTAACAGTGCACCCGATGACCATCCGGTGGCAATCCGGGGCTGATGGACAATGCGGCTCCGGCATAACCAAGGAGCGTGCGGCGTGGCGGCTGGGTGGACGGACCGGGGCCCGCGGATCGATGACCTGGCCAGGATGCGGGTGGCCTACCCCGCTGCTGCGCTGGACGAAGCCGATCTGGCCGGCAGCTGGCACGAACAGCTCGCGGGTTGGCTCGGCGACGCGGTGACGGCGGGACTTCCTGAGCCGAACGCCATGGTGCTGGCTACCGCGGACGCCGGCGGCCTGCCCAGCTCCCGTACCGTGCTGGCCAAGAGCCTCGACTCGCGCGGTGTCGTGTTCTACACCAACTTCACCTCCGCCAAGATGCGCGACCTGCGTGTCACCGCGTTTGCCGCGGCGACGTTTCCGTGGGTCGCGCTGCACCGTCAGGTGCACCTGCGGGGGCCGATCGAGATGCTCACACCTGAGGAGAGCACCACGTATTGGCAGACCCGCCCCCGGGGTGCTCAGCTCGGGGCATGGGCGTCAGCACAGTCAACCGTGGTGCCAGACCGGCGCACGCTGGATGTCGCCCTGGAGCAAGTCGCGGCGCGATTCGCCGACGTCGAGGCAGTGCCGTTGCCGCCGCATTGGGGCGGGGTGCGGATCATTCCGGTGAGCGTGGAGTTCTGGCAAGGCAGGCCCAACCGGATGCACGACCGGTTGCGTTACCACGTCGCCCAGGACGGCGACTGGGCTGTTCAGCGGCTCGCCCCGTGACGCTACCGTGGTGTCCTATCTCCTCACGACGTGACAAGCTACCTTGGGTAGATGCCTGGCGAACAAGCTGTGACCTTGAGTTACCCAGACGGCGCGCACCAGATGTCGATCACTCGGGCGGCCCAAGGAGCGTCCGGGATCAACCTTGGCACGCTGCTGGCCGACACGGGGATGGTCGCTCTCGACCCGGGATTCGTCAACACCGCCGGGTGCACGTCGCAGATCACCTACATCGATGGTGACGCGGGCGTGCTGCGCTACCGCGGTTATCCGATCGAAGTGTTGGCGCAGCGCTCAACGTTCCTGGAGACCAGCTACCTGCTGATCTACGGGGATCTGCCCACCAGTGGACAGCTGGAGAACTTCACCGAGCTGATCCGGGTCCACACCCTGCTGCACGAGGACCTCCGGCGGTTCTTCGACGGTTTCCCGCGCGACGCCCATCCGATGCCGGTTCTGTCCAGCGCGGTATCCGCGCTGTCCACCTTCTACCAGGACAGTCTCAACCCATTCGACCACGACCAGGTGGAGATCTCCACCGCGCGGCTGCTCGCCAAGCTGCCCACGATCGCCGCTTACGCTTACAAGAAGTCGATCGGCCAGCCGTTTCTCTACCCGGACAACTCCTTGAGCTTGGTGCACAACTTCGTGCGGATGACCTTCGGGCTGCCCACGAAGCCTTTTGAAGTCGATCCGGTGGTGGCCAACGCGCTGGACCTGTTGTTCATGCTGCACGCTGATCACGAGCAGAACTGCTCGACCTCCACCGTCCGGATGGTCGGCTCCTCCCAGGCCAACCTGTTCGCGTCGATCTCGGCGGGGATCAACGCGCTGTTCGGCCCGCTGCACGGTGGGGCGAACCAGTTGGTGCTGGAGATGCTCGAACGCATCCGCGCCGACGGCGGTGACGTAGACGCGTTCGTCGAGAAGGTGAAGAAACACGAGCGCGGCGTGCGGCTGATGGGCTTCGGACACCGGGTATATAAGAACTACGACCCCCGAGCGAAGATCGTCAAGAAGACAGCGGACGAAATCCTGCACAAGCTGGGGGTCAACGATCCGTTGCTCGACATCGCCCTGGAGCTGGAGGCCAAGGCGCTGGCCGACGACTACTTCGTCGAGCGCAAGCTGTACCCGAATGTCGATTTCTACACGGGCCTGATCTACCGGGCGATGGGTTTTCCGACCAAGATGTTCACGGTGCTCTTCGCGCTAGGGCGGTTGCCGGGCTGGATCGCGCACTGGCGCGAGATGATCAACGACCCGGAAACCAAGATCGGCAGACCGCGCCAGGTCTACACCGGTTACACCGAACGGGAGTACACCGCGATTACCCAGCGCTGACTTCTCCGCCGCGCGGCATCATCCGTTGGGCGGTGCTCGACCTGCGTGCCGACGCGTAAGTTGCCCGCAGACCGAACCGGGAAGCCAGGTACCTATGCGCCGCACCATCGAGTGGATCGACGGACACGTCGATGTGGTTGACCAGACCGCGCTGCCGCAACAGCGGCGAGTCGCCCTGCACACCGTCAGCGAAGTGGTGGACGCGATCCACCGGTTGGTTGTGCGTGGCGCGCCTGCGCTGGGCGCGATGGGCGCTTTAGGCGTTGCGCTCGCCGCGGCGCGATCGGCGGACCAGGGCTACGACCCCGAAGCCGTGCGCGCCGACGCCCGTCGCATCGCCGCCGCCCGCCCCACTGCGGCGCATCTGAGGTGGGCAGTGCAGCAGGTGCTGCCCGCGGTGGCGCACGGACCCGCCGCGGTGCTCGATGCCGCCGCCGCGCTGGTCGAGACCGACGTTCGGGCCTGTGCGACGCTGTCCCGGCTCGGCGCCGCCCTGCTGCGCAGCTATGTCGGTGACCGGCCGATGGTGCTGCACACGCACTGCAATGCGGGCGCGCTCGCTTGCGTGGAGTGGGGCACCGCGCTGGGCATCGTTCGGGCGCTGCACGCCGACTCGTTGATCTCGATGGTGGTGGTCGGCGAGACTCGCCCGCTGCTGCAGGGCTCTCGAATCACCGCGTTCGAACTCGCCGGGCTGGGGGTGCCGCATCAGGTGGTGGTCGACGCCGCCGGTCCGGGTCTCATAGCTAGCGGGCAGATAGACGCGGTCATCGTCGGCGCGGATCGGATCGCCGCCAACTACGACGTGGTGAACAAGGTGGGTACCTATCCGCTGGCGCTGGCTGCGGCTCGGGCCGGTATCCCGTTCGTGGTGGCTGCCCCGACCGCCACTCTCGACCCGGACACGCCCACCGGCGCTGATGTGACAATCGAGTATCGGGATCCCGACGAGGTGCTGCTGGTGGGCGGCTGGCGGATGGCGCCGGCCGAGACCACCGCGCTCAATCCCGCTTTCGATGTGACCCCTGCCGATCTGGTCACCGCGATCGTCACCGAATCCCGGGTGATCGAGCCGGCTCGGGTGGCCGAACCGGCGGGCGTTGTGCATCCGGTGACGGTCCCCGCAATGCGGCTGGTGGGCGCCTACTGACCTGGGTTCAACCGATGTGCTCGGCCTCGTTGCCGATGGTCGTGGAGTCGCCGTGCCCGGTCCGAACCTCGGTGGCAGCGGGCAGTGTGAGCAACCGGCTGCGGATCGATGCGACGATCTCATCGAAGTCGGAGTAGGACCGACCGGTCGCGCCCGGGCCGCCTTGGAACAGCGTGTCCCCGGTGAACACGACCCCCAGGTCGGGGGCGTACAGGCAACACGAGCCAGGGGAATGCCCGGGAGTATGTAATACCCGCAGCGCGGTGCCCGCGATGGGCAGCACGTCGCCGTCGGCGAGCTCGGCGTCCGGTGGCGGTGTGCCGGGGTGCGCGAGCCGCCACAGCACATGCTCTTTGGGATGCAACAGCAC
>JAODNG010000593.1 GCA_025465385.1 Pseudonocardiales bacterium | reverse complement strand
CACGCTGACTGCGGCGATCACCAAGGTCTTGCACGACAAGTTCCCGGACGTGAACGAGGCTTCGGCGTTCGACAGCATCGATAAGGCTCCCGAGGAGCGGCAGCGGGGCATCACGATCTCGATCGCGCACGTCGAGTATCAGACCGAAAAGCGGCATTACGCCCACGTCGACTGCCCCGGGCATGCGGACTACATCAAGAACATGATCACCGGTGCAGCCCAGATGGACGGTGCCATCCTGGTGGTGGCCGCCACCGACGGCCCGATGCCGCAGACGAAGGAGCACGTGCTGCTCGCCCGCCAGGTCGGCGTGCCCTACATCGTCGTCGCGCTGAACAAGGCTGACATGGTCGATGACGAGGAGATCATGGAGCTCGTCGAGCTCGAGGTCCGTGAGCTGTTGTCGAGCCAGGAGTATCCCGGCGACGACCTGCCGATCGTCCGGGTGTCGGCGCTCAAGGCGCTCGAGGGCGACGCCGAGTGGGGTGCCAAGCTCCTGGAACTGATGGATGCCGTGGATGACAACATCCCGGAGCCGGTGCGCGAGATCGAGAAGCCGTTCCTCATGCCGATCGAGGACGTCTTCACCATCACCGGTCGCGGGACTGTGGTCACCGGCCGGGTCGAGCGCGGCATCGTCAAGGTGAGCGAGGAGGTGGAAATCATCGGCATCAAGGAGAAGTCGGCGAAGACCACCGTCACCGGCGTGGAGATGTTCCGCAAGCTGCTCGACGAGGGTCGGGCTGGCGACAACGTGGGCCTGCTGCTTCGCGGTATCAAGCGTGAGGATGTCGAGCGCGGCCAGGTCGTGATCAAGCCGGGCACCAACACCCCACACACTCAGTTCGAGGCTCAGGTCTACATCCTGTCCAAGGACGAGGGAGGCCGACACACGCCGTTCTTCAACAACTACCGGCCGCAGTTCTACTTCCGTACTACCGACGTGACCGGTGTCGTGACGCTTCCTGAGGGCACCGAGATGGTCATGCCGGGCGACAACACCGAGATGGTGGTGCAGCTCATCCAGCCGGTAGCGATGGACGAGAACCTGAAGTTTGCGATCCGCGAGGGTGGCCGCACCGTCGGCGCCGGCCGGGTTACCAAAATTCTGACGTGAGACATTGAGGACCCGCCGACCAGGTGTCGGCGGGTCCTCCCCGGATTTGGTCGGCGATCACCTATCGCTTATCATGAACCGGTTGCTCGGTACGACCAGCCGGCTCAGCGGATCCAGGTTCGCTGCGATGCGCGCCCTTTCCGCGGATAGCACGGCTAGCAATCATCAAGGGCACTGATCTGCGGCACCGATCTGGGCGCCGAGCGCGACACACCCGACCTCGGGGACCGGTGCGGGGTAGGGCTGAGACTGGGTTGAAGCACCAGTCCAGGCCTGGCCAGTACAACGAGATCCGCGGCACGAGACTGACAGGACGGCAAGCCACCATGGCGGGACAGAAAATCCGCATCCGGCTCAAAGCCTACGACCACGAGGCAATCGACGCTTCTGCGCGCAAAATTGTCGAAACTGTGACGCGTACCGGCGCTCGGGTGGTCGGACCGGTGCCGCTGCCGACTGAGAAGAACGTGTACTGCGTCATCCGTTCCCCGCACAAGTACAAGGATTCGCGGGAGCACTTCGAGATGCGCACGCACAAGCGACTGATCGACATTCTCGACCCGACGCCCAAGACGGTGGACGCGCTGATGCGCATCGACCTGCCGGCCAGCGTCGACGTCAACATCCAGTAAGGCCGGGCGAATGACAGCGACTGATTCGGAGCATCAGGTCAGTGTCGTCGGAAGGACGATCAAGGGAATCCTGGGCACCAAGCTCGGGATGACTCAGGTCTTCGACGACAACAACAGGATCGTGCCGGTCACCGTGGTGGCCGCCGGGCCGTGCGTAGTGATCGGGATCCGTACCCTCGAAAAGGACGGCTACCCCGCGGTGCAGCTGGCCTACGGCGCCATCGACCCGCGCAAGGTCACCAAGCCGGTGGCTGGGCAGTACGCCGCGGCGAATGTCACACCGCGCCGGCACTTGGTCGAGCTGCGCACCGTCGACGCGACGGACTATGAGATCGGCCAAGAAGTGACCGCAGAGGTGTTCGCCGCTGGAACCGTGGTTGACGTGGTCGGCACCAGCAAGGGCAAGGGCACTGCCGGGGTGATGAAGCGGCACGGCTTCAAAGGCCTTGGCGCCAGCCACGGCACCCAGCGCAAGCACCGCTCGCCAGGTTCGATCGGCGGCTGCGCCACCCCGAGCCGGGTGTTCAAGGGCACCCGGATGGCCGGCCGGATGGGTCACGTCCGGGTGACCACTCAGAACCTCACGGTGCACCGCGTCGACGCGGAGTCGGGCCTGCTGCTGATCAAGGGCGCGGTGCCGGGACCCAAGGGCGGCTTGGTGCTGGTCAAGACGGCAGCGAAGGGTGGTGTGCAGCAGTGAGCCCAAAAATGACCGCAGAAGTGAGAACGGTCGATGTGCGAACCCCGGATGGTGCTACCGCGGGCACCGCTGAGCTGCCCGCCGAGATCTTCGATGTGCCGGCGAACATTCCGTTGATGCATCAGGTCGTGGTCGCCCAGCTGGCGGCGGCGCGGCAGGGCACGCACAGCACCAAGACCCGAGGCGATGTCAGCGGCGGTGGCACCAAGCCCTACCGGCAGAAGGGCACCGGACGTGCCCGCCAGGGTTCGATCCGCGCGCCCCAGTTCACCGGTGGTGGCATCGTGCACGGTCCACAGCCGCGCGACTACAGCCAGCGGACCCCGAAGAAGATGAAAGCGGCTGCGCTTCGCGGTGCGCTGTCGGACCGGGCCCGCGACGGGCGGCTGCATGTGATCTCCGCACTCGTCACCGGCGACGCGCCGTCTACCAAGGCGGCTCGCACGGTCCTCGATGCGCTGGCCGGACGGAGTGCCAAGCTGCTGGTGGTGATCACCAGCGCCGACGAGGTGAGCCGCCGCAGCCTGCGCAACCTGCCCTTGGTGCACGTGCTGACCTTCGACCAGCTCAACACGTACGACGTGCTGAGCAACGACGAGGTGGTATTCACCGCGGACGCCCTGCAGGCATTCCTGGCCGGGCGAAGTGGACGTACCACGGTTGCCGGCGACGCGGTTGCCAGCAACGCAGTGCAGGAGGCAGCGCGATGATCCCCGATCCCCGTGACGTGATCCGCAGACCGGTCATCTCGGAAAAGAGCTACGGCCTGCTGGACCAGCACAAGTACACCTTTCTGGTCGCTCCGCACGCGAACAAGACCGAGATCAAGATCGCGATAGAGAAGGTTTTCGGTGTGCGGGTGCTCAGCGTCAACACGCTCAACCGTCCGGGCAAGCGCAAGCGCACCAAGTTCGGCTACGGCAAGCGCAAGGACACCAAGCGGGCGATCGTGACGCTGTCGCCGGAGAGCAAGCCGATCGAGATCTTCGGCGGACCGGCCGCGTGAGCGAGGACGGATAGACATGGGCATCCGCAAGTACAAGCCGACGACCGCGGGCCGTCGCGGCTCCAGCGTCGCTGACTTCGCCGAGATCACCCGGGACCACCCGGAGAAGTCGTTGGTCCGGCCGCTGCACAGCAAGGGCGGTCGAAACTCCTACGGTCGGATCACGACCCGGCACCAGGGCGGCGGGCACAAGCGTGCGTACCGCCTGATCGATTTCCGGCGGTCGGACAAGGACGGCGTGCCAGCAAAGGTCGCGCACATCGAGTATGACCCGAACCGCACCGCCCGGATCGCCCTGCTGCACTATGCCGACGGTGAAAAGCGCTACATCATCGCGCCGGAGAAACTGCGCCAGGGCGATACCGTGGAAAACGGTCCGAAGGCTGATATCAAGCCGGGCAATAGCCTGCCGTTGCGCAATATCCCGGTCGGCACGGTGGTGCACGCGATCGAGCTCCGGCCCGGTGGCGGGGCGAAGATCGCCCGCTCGGCCGGAGCGCGAGTCCAGCTGGTGGCCAAGGACGGTCCCTACGGCCAGCTGCGGATGCCCTCAGGGGAGATCCGTAACGTCGACGCTCGGTGCCGTGCCACGGTAGGTGAGGTCGGCAACTCCGAACAGGGGAACATCAACTGGGGCAAGGCCGGTCGGATGCGCTGGAAGGGCAAGCGTCCCACCGTTCGCGGGGTCGTGATGAACCCGGTTGATCACCCGCATGGCGGTGGTGAGGGTAAGACATCTGGTGGGCGCCACCCGGTGAACCCAGCCGGCAAGCCCGAAGGTCGCACCCGGCGCCACAAGGCCAGCGACACACTGATCGTCCGCCGCCGCCGTACCGGCAAGAAGCGCTGAGCAGGAGGGGTGCAAGCATGCCACGTAGCCTGAAGAAGGGCCCGTTCGTCGACGACCACCTGCTCAAGAAGGTGGATGCGCATAACGAGGCGGGCAGCAAGCAGGTCATCAGAACCTGGTCGCGCCGCTCCACGATCATTCCCGACATGATCGGCCATACCATCGCGGTACACGACGGCCGTAAACACGTTCCGATCTTCGTCAGCGAGGCGATGGTCGGCCACAAGCTTGGTGAGTTCGCCCCCACCCGCACGTTCCGGGGTCATATCAAAGATGACCGACGAGCGCGGCGGCGCTGAGCCGGTGAGCGGGCCCGAAATGCCGGATGACCAAGCAGCCAGAAGCGACGAAAAGACGAAGAGGTAGCAGCGCATGGACGCCCGTAACCAGGCCGGTGCGACGGCCGCGCAGGAGCCATCCCGCGCGGTGGCGCGGGCTCGGTATGTCCGCGTGACGCCCATGAAGGCGCGCCGGGTGGTCGAGCTCATCCAGGGCCGCAGCGCGCAGGAAGCGCTTGCAGTGCTCCAGTTCGCACCGCAGGCCGCCTCCGCGCTGGTGTCGAAGGTGCTAGCCAGCGCGGTGGCCAATGCGCAGAATAATCTCCAGCTCGACCCCGACACGCTGGTGGTGTACCGGGCGTTCGTCGATGAGGGGCCGACACTCAAGCGGTTCCGACCTCGTGCGCAGGGTCGGGCCTACCGGATTCGTAAGCGCACCAGCCACATCACGGTGGAAGTCCAGTCGGTGCCGGAGCGCCGTGCCGGCGGCCGGTCCCGTGGCGGACAGGCCGGTACCGGCAAGAAGGCCACCCAGACAAGGAGTGCCCGCTAGTGGGTCAGAAGATCAACCCGCACGGCTTTCGGCTCGGCATCTCGACCGACTGGAAGTCCCGCTGGTACGCGGACAAGCAGTACGCCGAGTACGTCAAAGAGGACGTCGCGATCCGCAGGCTGCTGTCCAAGGGCATGGAGCGGGCGGGCATCGCGAAGGTCGAGATTGAGCGCACCCGCGACCGCGTCCGGGTGGACATTCACACTGCTCGCCCAGGCATCGTGATCGGTCGTCGCGGTGCGGAGGCCGACCGTATCCGTGGTGAGCTGGAGAAGCTGTCGGGCAAGCAGGTGCAGCTCAACATCCTTGAGGTCAAGAATCCCGAGGCGGAGGCTCAGCTCGTCGCTCAGGGAGTCGCCGAGCAGCTGTCCAACCGGGTTGCGTTCCGCCGTGCGATGCGTAAGGCGATCCAATCGGCGATGCGTTCACCGCAGGTGAAGGGCATCCGGGTGCAGTGCTCCGGCCGACTCGGCGGCGCTGAAATGTCCCGCTCGGAGTTCTATCGTGAGGGCCGCGTTCCGCTGCACACGCTGCGGGCCGACATCGACTACGGGCTTTTCGAGGCGCGCACCACGTTCGGTCGGATCGGCGTGAAGGTCTGGATATACAAGGGTGATGTGGTCGGTGGGCGACGTGAGCGTGACGTAGAAAACGCCGCCAGGGCGGCAGACGCCGCAGCCCGTGCGCCACGGCGGGAACGTCCTGCTCGACGTCGTTCCGGGGCTACCGGAACGACCGGTACCTCCACTGAGGCGGGTCGCGCCGCGGCGGCCGAGCTTGCTGGTGCGCAGGCCCCGGATCCCCAGAGCAGGTCGAGCGAGCCGATCACGAGCTCAGCGCCGGACCCGATCAGTCCGCAGCGTCCGGCTGGTACTGACGAAGCGGCCACCGCAGGGCCTGGGGAGGGCTGAGACGTGCTAGTTCCACGCAAGATCAAGCATCGCAAGCAGCACTCACCAGGTCGGTCGGGCATGGCCACCGGTGGTACCCAGGTCACCTTCGGGGACTTCGGTATCCAGGCTCTGGAACCGGCCTACGTTACCAACCGGCAGATCGAATCCGCCCGTATCGCGATCAACCGGCATATCCGCCGCGGCGGGAAGGTCTGGATCACTATCTTCCCGGACCGGCCACTGACCAAGAAACCGGCGGAAACCCGAATGGGATCCGGCAAGGGCTCACCCGAGTTCTGGGTGGCCAATGTCAAACCAGGTCGAATCATGTTCGAGATGGCCTACCCGAATGAGTCGGTCGCCCGCGAGGCGTTACGCCGCGCGATGCATAAGTTGCCGATGAAGTGCCGGATCGTGACCCGCGAGGGGGTGGACTTCTGATGGCGACCACCACCGCCGCGAGCGAGTTGCGCGAGCTCACCGACGACGAACTGGTGCTGCGGCTTCGCGAGTCCAAGGAAGAGCTGTTCAACCTGCGCTTCCAGATGGCCACCGGGCAGATGGACAACAACCGCCGGCTGCGCACGGTCCGGCGTGACATCGCCCGCATCTACACCGTGATGCACGAGCGTGAGCTGGGTCTGTCGGTGTCTCCGGACGCCGTCGCCGGAAGTGAGGGTGCGGCATGAACGATGAGCAGCGGAATAAGCGGAAAGTCCGAGAGGGTTACGTCGTTTCGGACAAGATGGATAAGACGGTCGTAGTGGCGTTGGAGGACCGCAAGAAGCATCCGCTGTACGGCAAGGTGCTGCGCTCCACCACAAAGGTCAAAGCGCACGACGAGGCCAACGCCGCCGGGGTCGGTGACCGGGTGCAGCTGATGGAGACCCGTCCGCTGTCGGCCACCAAGCGCTGGCGGCTGGTCCAGATCCTCGAGAAGGCCAAGTGAACCAGGGCGGCCGCGAGAAGGAGTTGACGTGATCCAGCAGGAATCGCGACTGCGGGTTGCCGACAACACGGGTGCCAAGGAGATTCTGTGCATTCGGGTGCTCGGCGGCAGCTCGCGGCGCTACGCCGGCATCGGGGACATCATCGTGGCGACCGTCAAGGAAGCCATTCCCGGAGCCAACGTCAAGCGCGGTGATGTGGTCAAGGCTGTCATCGTGCGCACCGTCAAGGAGAAGCGCCGACCGGACGGTTCCTACATCCGGTTCGACGAGAACGCCGCTGTACTGATCAAACCCGACGGTGAGCCGCGCGGCACCCGGATCTTCGGTCCGGTCGGTCGGGAGCTCCGGGACAAGCGGTTCATGAAAATCATCTCGCTGGCCCCGGAGGTGCTCTAACCATGAGAATCCGCAAAGGTGACACGGTTGTAGTTATTGCCGGCAAGGACAAAGGCGCCAAGGGCAAGGTGATCCAGGCCTACCCGGATGCTGGACGGGTGCTGGTAGAAGGCGTCAACCGAATCAAGAAGCACACCCGGATCAGTCGCACCCAGCGCGGTGCGCAAAGTGGCGGAATTGTCACGCAGGAGGCCTCCATCGACGTGTCGAACGTCATGGTCGTCGACTCCAGCGGCAAGCCGGCCAGGGTGGGTTACCGCACTGATGACGAGGGCAAGCGCGTGCGCGTATCGCGGCGCACCGGCAAGGACGTCTGAGATGACTGAGACTTCTACGGTAGAAGGCGACCGTACGGCGGCGATGCCGAGGCTCAAGGCCCGGTACCGCGAGGAAATCGTTGGCGCGATGCGTGAGCAGTTCAATTACGCCAACGCGATGCAGATACCCGGGATGGTCAAGGTCGTAGTAAACATGGGCGTCGGCGAGGCCGCTCGGGATGCCAAACTGATGGACGGCGCCGTGCGGGATCTTGCTGTGATCACTGGACAGAAACCGCAGGTAAAGCGGGCTCGCAAGTCCGTCGCGCAGTTCAAGTTGCGCGAGGGGATGCCGATCGGCGCCAAGGTCACTCTGCGCGGTGTGCGGATGTGGGAGTTCCTTGACCGGCTGTTGTCGATCGCGCTGCCCCGTATCCGGGATTTCCGGGGCCTGTCGCCTACCCAGTTCGACGGCCACGGTAACTACACCTTCGGGCTCAATGAACAGTCGATGTTCCGCGAGATCAACCCGGACAACATCGACCGCCAGCGTGGCATGGATATCACCGTGGTCACGTCCGCGACCACCGACGAAGAAGGCCGGGCGTTGCTGCGTCGTCTGGGCTTCCCCTTCAAGGAGAGCTGATGGCGAAGAAGGCGCTGGTCATCAAAGCCGCGCGCAAGCCCAAGTTCGCGGTGCGGGCGTACACCCGTTGCCAGCGCTGCGGACGGCCCAAGGCGGTCTACCGAAAGTTCGGGCTATGCCGGATCTGCCTGCGCCAGATGGCCCACCGGGGCGAGCTCCCCGGCGTGAGCAAGTCTTCATGGTAGAGCGCCTCGCGCCCCACCAGCTGAGTGGTCGCCACTCAGCGGATGCAGCTAATAATCGCCGTAGGCCCGGATGGGAACCACGGCGGGAAGGGATCATGAGCTCGCCATGACGATGACCGATCCGATCGCAGACATGTTGACCCGGCTGCGAAACGCGAACTCGGCCTATCACGACCGAGTCGTGATGCCGCACTCCAAGATCAAGGTAAACATTGCCGAGATCCTCCAACGGGAGGGTTACATCTCGGGCTTCCACGCTGAGGACGCACCTGTAGGGAAGTCTTTGGTAGTAGAGTTGAAGTTCGGTCCAAACCGGGAGCGCAGCATTGCTGGCCTGCGCCGGGTGTCCAAGCCTGGCTTGCGGGTATACGCCAAGTCGACCTCGCTGCCCAAGGTGCTCGGCGGTCTCGGTGTGGCAATCATCTCCACATCCACAGGACTGCTCACCGACCGGCAGGCCGCTAAGAAGCGCGTGGGCGGGGAAGTCCTCGCCTTCGTCTGGTGAGAGGGGAGCAGCGGAGATGTCGCGCATCGGGAAGCAGCCGATCGTCCTTCCGACCGGCGTCGATGTGGTCATCGACGGGCGGACGGTGACAGTGCAGGGGCCCAAGGGGGTCCTGTCGCACACCGTGCCCGAGCCGATCACCGTGGCGCGGGAGCAGGACGGTACCCTGCTGGTCCAGCGGCCGGATGATGAACGGCGCAGCAAGTCGCTGCACGGGCTGTCTCGGACCCTGGTGAACAACATGGTTCTCGGGGTCAGCCAGGGATACGAGAAGCGCATGGAGATCCACGGCGTCGGTTACCGGGTGGTGGCCAGAGGTTCGGATCTGGAGTTCTCGTTGGGCTACAGCCACCCGGTGCCGATCAAGGCGCCTGATGGGATCAGCTTCACGGTAGAGAGCCCAACGCGATTCTCCGTGACCGGGATTGAAAAGCAAGCGGTCGGCGAGATCGCTGCGACCATCCGTAGGTTGCGGCGTCCTGACCCTTACAAGGGCAAAGGCGTCCGCTACGCGGGCGAGAAGATCCGACGCAAGGTCGGGAAGACGGGTAAGTGATGATGGCTGAGGCAGCAACTGCCAGTACTACGAAGCGGCCGCGCGTCGGCACGGATATCTCAACCCGACGCCGGCTGGCGAGATCGCGGCGGCACTTCCGGCTGCGCAAGAAGGTGAGCGGTTCCCCGGAGCGTCCGCGCCTCGTGGTCAACCGTTCGTCTCGACACATCGCCGTGCAGCTCGTTGACGACCTGGCTGGGCACACCCTGGCGGCGGCGTCCAGCATCGAGCCAGACGTCCGGGCGATCGATGGGGATAAAAAAGCCAGGGCAGCCAGGGTAGGCGAGCTGATCGCGGCCCGAGCCAAGGCGGTCGGCGTGGATCGGGTGGTCTTCGACCGCGGCGGCTACGACTACCACGGGCGGATCGCGGTGCTGGCCGACGCCGCGCGCGAAGCCGGCCTGGAATTCTGATGTTCGACATCACAGGGCACCCAAGACAACAACGGCACCTGAGCAATGGAAGGAACGCCTGATGCCTGGACGCGTGCGGCGGGAAGGCGGAGGCGGACCCGGAGGCGAGCGTAGCGATCGTCGGGACCGCCGCGACGGTGGCCGCGGCGGGGCGGCCCAGCCGGAGAAGAGCCCGCATCTCGAGCGGGTGGTCGCGATCAACCGGGTAGCCAAGGTGGTCAAGGGCGGCCGACGCTTCAGCTTCACCGCGTTGGTCGTGGTCGGCGACGGCGACGGGATGGTCGGTGTCGGTTACGGAAAAGCCAAGGAGGTGCCGGCGGCGATCCAGAAGGGTGTGGAGGAAGCCAAGAAGAACTTCTTTCGGGTTCCCCGGATTGCCAGCACCATCCCGCACCCAATCACC
>JAODNG010000579.1 GCA_025465385.1 Pseudonocardiales bacterium | reverse complement strand
GGAAATCCTGGTCATTGACCTGACCGAGGTGACGTTTTTGAGCTCCCGATGTCACCCAGGCCGCTCAGCGGCGGCGCGAGCCACTGCGGATCGTGGTCGATCACACTCGGCCGGTGATCCGCCCGATCGAAGTGACGGGGCTCGACAACGTTCTCGCGCTATTTAACACCGTCGAGGACGCCCTGCACTCGCCGTCCTGATCACCGCCGCGCGCGCCGGCGGGCGGGTGGCGATGGGCTGGCGGTGCGGGAGGGATTGATCCACGTTGCGGGATGCGGGGGCGAGCGCTACGGTATCGCGCGCGATGCCACCGACTGGTAACCCCGAAGACACCCTGACTCCGGCAACGTCGTCGCCTGAGCGGCGCCTTGCCGACGGTCCTGGCTACCACGCAACCTCGAATGAGTCGCGTCGGCCACTGCGGATGGAGCTGCCGGCGGATCCGATCGCGATCTCGGTGGCCCGGAAGCAGGTGCGACGCTGGCTTGCCCGGTTGTCCTGGCCAGCGGGTCAGCTCGACGACATCGTGCTGGCCGTCAGCGAGGCCGTCAGCAACGCCATCGAGCACGCCTACCTCGACCAACCGCCCGGGGTGGTCGAGGTCCGCGGTGGAATCGAAACAACACCGGGCGGGCAGCGCCGGGTCACGGTGATCGTGCGCGACCACGGGCGCTGGCGCCTGGCACCAATCGACGACGAGAACCGCCGCCGCGGGATCCCGCTCATGCGGGCCTGCATGGACTCCGTGACCATCGGGCAACCTGCCGACGACCGGGCGGGCACCTGGGTCGTCCTGCGCAGCAGAGCCGTCCCAGCGCTCGAAGCGTTCGGGGCACAGGACAATGATGGCGGGGAGGGACATGGGTGAGTCGCTGGACTTCAGACCTGATCATGGTTGATGGATAGTGCTGCGGCTGGTCAAGGGGCGACCTTTGAACCGTGGATCCGTCGGAGCCGACCCCGCTCCCGCTCAGTTCCCTTCGTCTTGGCGTGGATACTGCGCTGGGCGGGTCTGTTGCGTCGGTGAAGAGCAAGATCAGGCAGGCTTGGTCGATGCGTCGTCGCTCTCGTCGAGTGCCAGCATTGAGGTCCGGCTTCGCGGGGTTCCGCTTCCCTCCGGAGGTGATCACACTCGCGGTTCGTTGGTATCTCCGCTACGGGCTGTCCTATCGAGACGTGGAAGAACTGCTGGCCGAGCGGGGCATCACCGTCGATCACGTGAGCGTGTACCGGTGGGTGCAGCGGTTCACCCCGCTGCTCATCGACGCGGCACGACCCTGCCGGCACATCCCTGGCGACCGGTGGTTCGTCGATGAAACATACGTCAAAGTCTCTGGGCGGTGGGTCTATCTGTATCGGACGATCGACCAGTTCGGCCAGGTCATTGACGTGCTTATGTCCGAGAGACGGGATCTAACGGCTACCCACCGGTTCTTCACCCAGGCGCTTGCGCACGGTCGATCACCGACCGAGGTGACCACCGATCGTGCGCCCGCCTACCCGCGGGTGCTCGATGAGCTGCTGCCGGCCGCCTGTCACGTCACCGAGCAGTACGCAAACAATGCGATCGAGGCAGATCACGGCCGCCTGAAATCCCGACTGCCGCCCATGCGCGGGCTCAAGCGGCTGCGCTCAGCGCGAGTGATCAGCGCGGGACACGCCTTCGTCCAGAATCCCCACCGCGGTCATTACGAACTGGCCACCGACATCGATCCGCGGCATCGGATCCCGCAAGCCTTCACCGAACTCGTCCTCGCCATCTGAGCTATGCACCGCAGCGCCCAACCGTGCCCACCACGCGACAACGCAACAGCGCCCTTCTGAGTACCGGGTCGCCCCCTCTCACGGCAACCGCTGTACGGGTGACCGGTGCGCATCCTGCCGTGCATCAGCATGCGTCTCACAGCTCGCGCGGAAGGTCAACAGCATCAGAGCGTGACGCGTTCGTTGACCGGCCGCCGTCTGCTGCTGAAAGAATTGCGACGGCAGGAAGCCGCTTCGTCAGGTTCCCTGACTCTGGACTAACACTCGTGAGTGCTGCCCGCAAATCCTCCGAAAATTCTCCGTGGTCTCGTCTGTGTCGAAGGCGGGCATCGGGTACGCGCACAGCAGCGAGAACTGGTATCTAGTGGCGAGGTCGTTCCAGAGGTCCTCTAATGCGATGGCTGCAGCGACGTTCCCCTGGTCCCATAACACCGCGACCATCTCACCGTAGATTCTCACGTGGCGCGCGTTCTCCACCACTCGGGAAACGAGCTGTCCAATGGTTGCCTCGAAGCGCGCCACGTCCGGCATGTCATCCACCATGAACGTCGCCAGCGCTTCGGACGTGTCCAGCGAAACGAACCGGCCACATCGACGCGCCTCGGGTACGTCGATGCCTGCTTCCATGAGCGCGCAGTTGAACGAATCTCGGTGGGCGTCAGTGGCAACCACGATGGCAGCATCACCAGTGATGAGACTTGACGCGAGGAAATCCCGCACGGATTCCACAAGGAAGGCTTCTGTCTCGTAAAATTCGACGGAATGCGCATGACCTTCAACGGTGACAGTGTCGCCGAGTGGCGTCTCGTTCGCGGTCAGCCCACGACCTCCCTGCACGGCCACCGGTCTCAGAACCCGCTCCAAGGGGGCCTGCTGAACCTTAAGGCGCTCCATCAACTCCCGACGGCCGATACGATACATTCCCCCCGAACGCCGGACACCGAGGAGGCGCGCCCAGGTGCTGTCAAGCACGACATGTCCCTTGGTCATGAGAGCTCCTTCGCTCCGCGGTGCCTGACCGGCTCAATGCCGGCGGCCGGCTAAGGGCCTCGCCGAAGCCGAAATCTGGTGGATTCACGCCCGAGACATCCGTGCCGGTTGTTCATGCAGGACCGCCACGCTCGTCGTGTTCACGCATACTTCATGCTTCGCCTTGGCACCACCTTCAACGCGGACTCTACGGAGCTGTGCACCGTCCTGCTCCCGGGAAAGTACTTGTACGCGGTACGTGATTACCGCCTGGCAACTCTCGCTCCCCGCGGCGTCGATACGGGTACTACCGGTGTCCTGCATGGGTATCTCCTTGCAAAGACGGCGGAGGCCGGGGCGCGCAGCGGCCGGGAGCCCTCGGCGGCGGGCTCGTAACGGTCCTAGCGCCGGGCGTCAACCGCACCCGCAGCCGGGCGCTCGCCGAGCACGGCCCGGTCAGGGATGCTGCTGGCACCGGCGCGAGCCCAAGCCGGCCGAACGGGAACACGACCACCGTTTGCGGTGCGGCGTTATGTTACCCGGGCAACAAATCACG
>JAODNG010000565.1 GCA_025465385.1 Pseudonocardiales bacterium | reverse complement strand
CTAGGAGCAGCCTTATATTCATCCCGCCTCCGCTCGAGCCGTGAGCGATCTCTGCATGCACTGGTTGAAGTGAGCCCGTCGGTGTATGTGGTCGCTGTTGTCAGCTGGGCGCTCGGGGCGCGATCCCGGACGGTGGTTTAGTCCGCTGGACATTGCGCACGACCGGGGCAGCTGTTGAGCAGGCTCACTACTGGCGGCACCGTGACGGCCGCGGGCGGGTCGTGCGCTCCTCCGGGCCACTGTAGTGAGATGGCGATAGCTGAGGAGTTGTTGCTGTAATCGGATTCGAGCAGGCTGTGATTGGAGTTGACGGTATTTACGACGGTGTAGGTTCCCGAGGGGACGTGGGTGATGTCGAGCCACTGCAAGGCGATGTTGTACGAGTAGTTATCGCCACGTCCAACCGAAATTCCTTCCTTGACATCGGTCGCCGAGCTGTCTCGAAATTTACAATACGGATTACTGCTGAGATACATCGCAAGCTTTCCTTCAGTACTGCGGTCTTGACGCGCGTCGTGGGGGAGACTATTGGCGTCGGCGGTCGTGTAGCGATCACCAAGGCAGAATCCGTTCTTGCGGTCGTTTACAATAGTGGCACCGTCGGGTTTTCTTAGTTCCATGTGGGCAAAGTTAAGCAGATGCCAGTGTTCATGTACCAAGTCGTAGTAGATTGCCTCGTCCACTCCTCGCTGCGCGGTGGCGTACGAGTCCGGAATCGGCCCGTGGTCGCCGACTTGGAATGCTTGGTGCACACTCATCGTTACTTGGTTAGTACTGTCGCGATGTCCATAGAGCAACAGGGGTCCGTTCCCGATATTTTCCTCCGCCGTTGTAAAACGCAGTCGGACCGTCTTAATCGGCCCCGAGTCAACGCAATCGGGGGCATTCGGGGAGCGATCCTGATCGTCGCGTGTCATACAAACATCCCAATCCGCGCACCGCGATGGCTCACCTGCGTAACCACCGGGGCAACCGACGGGTGCTTGGCGAAGATCAGGCAGCATCATGGCTTCTGTGTGACCGGACTTAGCTGCTATCAGCGTTACCGGCGTTAGCAGCGCTGCGATGGCTGCCAGTACCCCAACAACCCCGCGGATATTAAGTGATCTCATCGTCCCCTGCCGAAACAGTTGTAATACGGATAGCGCTCACATGGAGCCCCTTCTTGACGACGATGGATCCATTGAATGCATCCGTGCATGTGATCAGTAGCCTTGCTTTTCAAAGCACCTCGTAGAAACGATCAATCTACGGTCATACGGTTCCCTCCATCTCCTGGGCGTCAACGCCGCACGTCGGTGACGCCCAGTTCGACATGAACAGAGATTAGAGGGACGACTTCATGTCATCTTAGCGGTCACTTAACATCGGCTTAGCCGCTGCGCAAATTGGTGCGAGTACGACGATGCGACAGCATGGCCGCACCAACTCCGCGATACGCTTAGCCAGCACGCGACCACCGACTCCTCAGTCGGCGGTGCTTACAGCTCGGCAGAACTAACGCATAGCAACCGGCCTGCAAGTGCGGCACAGTAGGTCCTAAATTTGGCGACGACCGGGTCACGCCGCTTGGTCAGTGCGCTCTGTCCCACCCCGCCCGAACAGATCGCCACGGCCGCCGGAAGCCCCGCAGGCTGGCGCTGTGGTGGTAGTCCGGACGGTCTACAAACCGCCCAGCGGAACGTCATCGAATAGTCACTTTGTGCTCTTTAGCAGGGTCGGCGTCCGCCTCTCGATCTGGCTGGTGGCAGGCGCATCATTTGAGAAAAGCGCCGTAACGTGGTCTGCTCAGTGTTGGTGAGGAAGGAGGACCATGCCGGTCGTCGAGCTCAATGGGATTCGACTCAGCTACCAGGAGACAGGCTCCGGTGAGCTGGTGGTGTTGGTGATGGGGACCGGCAGCCCTGGGCGTGTGTGGCAGCTTCATCAGGTCCCGGCGCTGGTGGCGGCCGGCTACCGGGTGGCCACCGTGGACAATCGCGGCATTGCACCCTCGGACGAGTGCGCCCGCGGGATGACCATTGATGACCTGGTGGGTGATACTGCAGCGTTGATCGAGCACCTGGGTGACGCGCCCGCGCGGGTGGTCGGTACTTCGTTGGGTTCCCGCATTGTGCAGGAGTTGGTGTTAGCACGTCCGGATCTGGTGTCTCAGGCAGTGATGATGGCTGCGCATGGGCGGACTGACCCCGTGCAGTCCAGACTCTCGGCGGGGGAGCGCGCTCTGTACGACACGGGGATAGAGCTGCCGGCGATGTACTATGCGGCGATCAGTGCATTGTTGAATCTGTCACCGCGGACACTCAACGATCGTACAGCGGTGCAGGAATGGCTCGATTTGTTCGAGTTCTCCGGATCCGCCATCAGCGCTGGCGTACGGGCTCAGCTGGAGGTGGAGGACTTCCCTGATCGGCTGGCCGCCTACGGCAGGATCACGATACCGAGCCTGGTGATCGGTTTCGCCGACGACTTGATGGTTCCCCCGTATTTGGCTCGTGAGGTGGCTGAGGCGATCCCGGGGGCTACGTATGAGGAGATCGATGGTTGCGGGCATTTTGGCTACCTCGAACGCCCTGCCGAGGTCAACAAGCTGCTCCTGAACTTCTTCACCTCCACATGACTCAGATACGCCCGCGAGACGATCCGCTGCCCGACGGCACCGCTCGCGTCTATGTGTGCTCGACGACGAGGACGCCACGGTGGCCACCTCTCTCCTGCGGGCCCGCGAACTAAGCCGCGACGTGGTCACGTGCCTGCATCGAGCCGTACCGTTCGAGCACACCCTTGGGTGACGCACTGGACGTATTCGGCATCCTCGACGCCGCCTGCCGCGGTGACACGCCATCCACCAACGCCTCGCTCATGCCGTGGCGGGACCTGCCCACGCACCTGCGGCAGTCCAACTACGCACAGGTCGAGCGCATCGGTGCCAACCTGAGGGAGATCGGCGCGGCCCTGGCAACGAGCCAGCCGGCGGAGCTATTCGCGTTCCGCGACTGAGAAGGTGGAACGGCTGGGCAGGGCGAAGCACCCGGCGTGGAGGACGAGCGCTTGGCCAGCGGCTTCGTCTTCGTCTGCGGCGGCAGTGACGAGAGTATCCCGACCTCTTGGACTGGGCGAACCTGTCGTCCGAGAGTTGCAAAAAGGACATCTGCACTGTCAAGCATCTTCCGGCGCTCCTCGCGGGAGCCGACCTGTACCTCCGCCGCCTGCCTGCAACAGAACACTGACCGACGAGGCAGATTCGGCAACAATGTTAATATTAGACTAGCGTAGATGTGGAGTTCGGCGTCGTACCCTCTTACAGCATGACGACCACGATCACAGTCCTCGAGGGCGACCAGACCGGTCAGGAACTGCTCGAATGCGCGCTCCGGGTCCTTGACCCCGCCACATGCGGAGTCGAGCTCAACCTGCGGCGATTCGACCTCTCGCTGTCAAATCGCCGCGCTACGAACAATACCGTGGTGTTTGCTGCTGCAGACGCCATGAAGGAGTGCGGATTGGGGCTGAAGGCAGCGACGATTACACCTGAGGTAGCCGGTGACGTGGGGAGCCCCAACGCCATCCTCCGCGAGCGGGTGAACGGCAAGGTGATCGTGCGAACCGGCCGAAGGATTCCCGGGGTTGCCTCGATCGCCGGAGTCAGCGCGCCCATCAGCGTGATCCGAATGGCCGTCGATGATGCCTACGGCGCCAAAGAGTGGCGTGACGGAGCTGGCGACGATGAGGTTGCGTATCGCACGGAGAAGATCACCCGGTCGACGTGCAGGGCGGTTGCGGAGTTCGCCTTTGTACAAGCAAGACGGACCCGTGCGCGGGTATTTGGTGGGCCCAAGTACACGGTGTCGCCAGTCTACGAGGGAATGCTGAAGGAGGAGATGGACGCCGCAGCTGGCCGCCACAGCGATGTGCCGTACGAACCGCAACTGATCGACGCGACATACGCACTCCTACTCACGCAGGGTGGGGATCCGCTGGTAATTCCTGCACTCAATCGCGACGGCGATTGTCTCAGCGATTTCGTGCTGCAGCTGTTTGGCAGCATTGCAGGGGCCGAGTCGATTCTGATTGGCTTCCAAGGCAACAGCACCATTCCGGAAGTTGTGATGGCGGAGGCGCCACACGGTACTGCCCCCGCTTTAGAAGGCAAGAACATCGCCAACCCAATGGCGATGATGCTGGCGTGCGCGTCGCTGTTGGGATTTGTCCAGGAACCGTCCGCGAAGCGCGCCTCCCGCGCCATATACGAAGCGATCTTCGAGACGGTGCGCAGCGGCACCAAGACCGCCGACCTGGGCGGTCACTGTCTTACCGACGAGTTCACCGACACGGTAATCGACGGCGTCCGGGCAAAGCTGGAAATTTGGGAGTCGATCGGCGTCGATTGACCGTGCTGATGGCACGCGTGTCCCTTGACCCCCACGGAGACAGCATGATCACCGTTTGTGTGCCTGGAGCGACAGCGATCTCTGGGTTCGCCAGCGCCGCGAGATAGTCATCCAGGACGGCCGGAGTCAGGGGTTCTAGTCGGACCCGTTGCCCTGTCAGGACGGGCTGCTCTCGAAACAAGTCGAGCGCGATCACGGAATCACTCATGACCTTGAGGTCAGGGTGTCTTGCGATAGTGGGCATCCCGTAGGGGATGGGCCACTGGGACCCGTCATGCGCGTCTCGTAGGCTTTCCTCACATGAGCAGTGTGACCCGCGTGAGCGTAGGCAAGCAGACCCCCGCCGCCTACAAAGCGATGACCGCGTTGACAACCGAGGTCGAAGCGAACGCGACCGAGGTCGGGCTCGATCCACTCCTCGTCGAGCTAGTGAAGATCAGGACATCTCAGATCAACGGCTGCGCATTCTGCCTCGACATGCATATGCGCGTCGCGCTCGATGGTGGGGAGACCGTTGAGCGGCTCGCCGTGCTCCCGGCCTGGCGGGAGACCCAATTCTTCTCTGAGCAAGAGCGCGCGGCCCTGGCGCTGGCCGAGGCCGTCACCCTCGTTGCGGACGGTCACGTTCCCGACGACATCTATGCCTCCGTGGCCAAGACCCTGTCTGACGCCCAGGTCTCCGCCGTGACCTGGCTGGCCATCGTGATGAACGCCTGGAACCGGGTCGCCATCACCAGCCGACATCCTGTTGGACCTAGGCGATCGTCCCAGCCTCCGACCTAGCCGAACGATCTCCCATGGGGCCAGTCCACCGCCAAATAAGGACTTCGGGCTCCGGTGTTAAGGCCGCACGCGAACCCCTCACTGGCGGCCACGAGCCGTGCGCACAGCCCCCGCCGTGAGATCGTGAAAGTCTTCCCGGTCACCAGCCCGGGTTGGAATCCGTCGTGGACCCGGCGTGCTGCCGCCAACCCGTGCCGAGCATGCGCTCCGCGACAACTTCGATCTCGTTGCAATGCTGGATTTTTCGCTCAGCTGGGATGAATGCCGCAGTGAAGCTGTTCCGGGCGAGTTGCACGATCTGCGCGTTGGTAAGGCCGAGGCCCTGCTGCACCGCGCGAAGGTTGTCCAGGAGGTATCCGCCGAAGTACGCCGGGTCGTCGGAGTGAACGGATACTTGGAGGCCGAGCTTGAGGAGTCCGTCGAGGACGTGGGCGCCGATGTCTGGAAACACCCCGAGTCGGACGTTTGAAAGGGGGCACACCGTGAGTGGAATTTGGTGCCGCACCAGATGGGCGACGAGTTGCGGGTCCTCGACGCAGCGCACGCCATGGTCGATGCGCTCTGCGCCCAGGAGGTTGAGCGCTTGCCAGATGTACTCGCTCGGGCCCTCTTCTCCGGCATGGGCCACGGCGTGCAGGCCGAAATCTTCCCGGGCCATGCGAAACACGTCGACAAATCTGGAAGGCGGATTCCCCCGCTCCGCAGAGTCGAGGCCGACGCCACTGAGGTGTGGGATGAACGGTTTCGCGCTCCGCAAGGTCGTCAGCGCCTCCGCGCCGGTTCGGTCCCGCAGGAAGCACATGATGAGCTGCGTGGTAATCCCATATCGCTGCTCACTTCCGGCGCACGCGGATGCGATGCCCGTAATGACCGTGCCAATATCCACACCTCGCTGCATATGGGTCTCGGGATCGAAGAACATCTCCACGTGCCGCACGCCGCCCAGCTTCGCGCGCGCCAGGTAGGCAGCCGTGAGATCGTGAAAGTCCCTCTCGGTCACCAGCACGGCGCACGCCGCGTAGTAGAGGTCGAGAAAGTCCTGCAAGTCGGTGAACCGGTAGGCTCTCGTGAGCTCATCGGGACTGGTCCACGGGAGGGACACGTGGTTGCGGCGCGCGAAGTCCATAACCATCGGCGCTTCCAATGTGCCCTCAAGGTGGACGTGCAACTCCGCCCAGGGCAACTGTGACGCAAGGTCGTTCATCGGCGATAGTGTATCGAACTCAACTCCGACCATGCCCGGTGCGCGTGGCCGGGCTGTATCGGCCCGGGCGACCCATGAAGCGTTCCGATCACCGGTTACCGCACCGAGCAGGGCGCGCACCGCAGTGTCGATCAGCTCAAGGTCCTGATGCTGTGCTCAACGACTTCTCGTCGACTTTCGTAGCGCTTCCTTTATCGAGGAACGGTGCCAAATTGAAAATGATTACGCCGCCGCCCACGGCGAGTGCCCAGCGACGACCGCGAACTCGGGCGGTTCCCGCGTGTGGGGCCGACCCCGCTGATGTCAAGGTCCTGCGGGGAGGCCGGGGGTGGTCAAGGTGCGTGCCGGGTCGGGTTGCCAGCTGTTGTGCAGCCAGGCTTGCTGGGGCGGAAAACCCGGTTCGTACCCGGTGGTGCGGGGCACTACCCCGCTGACCAGCACCGACCGTTCGAACAGAAAGCTGGGCTGCTGCTCTTCGATGACGTCGAAGCCGCCCTCCCAACGCTCGGCGGCTCGTCGTCGGGATCTCCAGCGGTTCCCGGCCGGGATGGAAAGTCATTCAGTCACAGGAAGCGGCGCGACGCTGGGGTTGACCGGTCGCCAGTCGACCATGAGGAGGGTGGCGTCATCTTGAAGCAAACCTTTTTGGTGCTCGAGAACGTCGTGGGCCAGCCGGCGCAGGGTCTCCGGTGCCGGCAGGCCATCGGCGCCACTGCGTTCTGCGAAGTCGATCAGCCGGTCGGTTCCGAAAGAACGACCATGGGCGTCGCGGGCTTCGGTGATGCCGTCGGTGTAGAGCAGCAGCCGATCGCCCGGCTCGAGATGTTCGTGTACGACCCCGACGTCGCGGCCGGACACGCCCAGAGGTACCCGACGGCCGTACTGAAGTGCTTTCACAGACCTGTTCGCGCGCAGCAGCAACGGCGGGGGATGCCCGGCGACGAGATAACTCAGCACACCGGTGCTGGTGTCCAGACGTGCCAGGACCGCAGTGACAAAACGGGCGCCCGGACCGTGGGCGATGATCTCGGCGTCGGCGCGGCGCGCAATCACACTGAGGTCGTGCTCGCCGCTGCGGCGGGCATTGCGAATCGCGGCGAGGGCCACGGCGGTGGTCAGGCCGGCTTGTAGGTCGTGGCCAACGGCGTCGAAGAGCCCACAAAACGCCACCCCCTTATCGACGGCGTAGTCGAAACCGTCGCCCCCGACCCGGTCGTGCGGTTCAAGCACTGCGGTGATGACCAAGTCGCGGGAGGTGAAGGTGAGTGGCGGCAGGAGCTGCCAGAGCAACTCAGCATCCACGGTCAGCGGTGTGCTACGGCGGGCGACGTGCAGTGCGTCGCCGTAGGGGAACTTGGTGGCCACGAGATGGCCGGCCAGCCCCGCTACCACCGAGCACCGCTGACGCAACCCGGGGTCGTCACCGTCGGTTCCGTTCGGCAACCCCATGCGCAGCACGCCAAGCCGGTCGGTTCCATCGACCATCGGAACCCACAGCACCACGCCCGCGTCGGGATCGGTGCCGGCGAGGATCTTGACGAACTGGAATGCGCGCCCGGCCAGGCTGCCTTCAACGGTGACCGCACCTCCGGAACCTTTCGGAATCGGCCAGAGTGTCCGTTGAGCAAGGTCCACTAGATACATCTGCGCCGTCAGCCCCACCAGGCTCACCGCCTCAGCGATCACCCGTGGAAGATCATCACCGGAGGCGGTGTGGCTCTCCTCGATGATCTGGGCCACTACCTGCCACCACTGCCGCTGCTCCAGCTCCGAGTCCACTGGTCAATCCAACAGCCTTCGCGGCGCCAGACGCGAGGAGCTGATCCAATCGGCGGTTCTCCCTAGCGCCGTGCCCCGGTCGAACTTGTGGAGCTCGATGGTCCAGTTGGTCCCACCGAGCGACACCACACCGCCGCGAGCCCCGAACTTCATCGTCGTTGCTGAGGTGGTCGAGCGACCACGTAGTTCGGGCCCGGCACGAGTTTCCCACAACACCCGAAGGGGCGCTGACAGAGTGGTCAGGCGGCATGTGACTCCCCCACGAGTCGCTGTGGGTGGCCGCGCTGCTGGGCCGAAACTGAAGTAACAAGAAACTTTGAGCAAGCTCGTCAGCAGTTTCAGGCGATCCCCTGCAGGGTAGGCCGTGATGCCCTACTACCCGCCACGGTTTGGAATCCCATGACTTTCAACCCGCTCGAACAACGCGGTATCCCGCTGGACAAGCAGCTCCGCAGTTGGCGCGAACTCGACGTCGAGCCCGTCGATCCGGATCACAGCGACCCCTACACCAAGTGCCGGATCATCACGATGAACGGCATCGAGATCGAGGCGCTGCTGTTCAGCCACAACTTCGCCCGGATCTGCCCGGACATGGAGGTCAAGCATAAGCTGGCCGAGATCCGTTACCTCGAGCAGCAACAGCAGAAGGTCGTCAACTGGTTGTTGCCCGGTTCGTCCTCGCCGCTGGAGACGACGATCTCCTACGAGCAGGTCGCGGTCGACCTGACCGCCTGGGTCGCCCGGATGGAACCCGACCCCTACCTGACCCAGTGCTACGAGTTCGGCGTGCTGGAAGACTTTGACCACCTGTACCGCTACGCGAACCTTTACGAGATGTTGCAGCACCGCAAGGCGGAGAAGATCGTCGACCAGCTCACCGAGGTCATCCCGGGCCGGCCGACCCGTTACCACCACCGCAACCCGATCGACAACGTGCGCAAGCCGTATGACCGCAGCGCGGCAGCCCCGATCTCGAAGCTGCACGCGTTGACGATCTTGTCGGCTGAGCAGCAGACGATGAACTTTTACCTCAACGTCGGCCCGCAGTACATGGAGCCGATCGCGCGCCAGCTCTACCAGGAGATCGCGATGGTCGAGGAGGAGCACGTCACTCACTACGAGTCGCTGCTCGACCCGGGGGAGACCTGGTGGGAGCGGCTGGTCAATCACGAGTACAACGAGTGCTACCTCTACTACTCGTTCATGGAGCAGGAGTCCGACCGCAAGGTCAAGGCGATCTGGGAGCTGCACCTGAACATGGAGCTCGAGCATCTGCACGCGGCGTGCGATCTGATGCGTCAGCACGACGGGCGCGACCCTGCTGAGGTGCTCGCTCCGGAGCTGCCGAACGTGCTGACCTTCGAGCCCAACAAGGCCTACCTGCGCGAACTGCTCGACACCCAGATCGATCTCACCACGCTGGGCACCGGCTTCGTCAGCGAGGCGCACGAGCGGTTCCAGAAGATGCAGGACGCCGTGATGGGCGGCGAGGATCCGGCCAGCGACCGCGTCATCGACGAGCACAACTCGGTGTTCGGCACCGATTACCGGATCGAGACCGAGGGCCCACACCCCCGACCCGAGTTGCGCCAGGGCGCGACCAGTAAGGCATGACATGACAACGACACAAGCAGCAGAAACAGACGGAGTGGACGCGGCGCATGACGTGGTCGAGTTCCTGATCGGCCAGCACATGCAGATCCGGGATCTGTTCACCGAGGTGGAGAAGTCCACCGGGAAGGCGCGCCGGGACGCGTTCGAGCGGCTGGTGAGGCTGCTCGCGGTGCACGAGACCGCGGAGGAACAACTGATCCATCCGCTGGTGCGCACTGGGGTACACGGCGGCGGTGACATCGTCGACGACCGGCTCTCCGAGGAACGCGAAGCCAAAGAGATGCTCGTGAAACTCGAGGACGTCGGGCCGGACTCCAACCAGTTCCCGTTACTCCTCGCCAAGCTGCGAGCCAGCGTGTTGACGCACGCACATAACGAGGAAGCCTACGAGTTCCGCTACCTGCGCCGGGAAGTGGCGGCGTCGGAGCTGCAGCCTCTAGTGAGCATGGTCCGAGCGGCGGAGGCCATGGCGCCGACGCATCCGCATCCGGGTGTGGAGTCCGCGACTGCCAACACCGTCGTCGGTCCGGTGGTATCGCTGTTCGACCGGACGAAGGACATGGTCCGCGCGTCGATGTCCACCAACCGCTGAACGCACACAGTAAAAACCTCGAGAGGATGAGGGACGTGTCAAGTTCCGGCTGATGGTCGCGACGCTGTTGGGCGACTGGATGCCGTTTGCGGAGGTGACACTGGCCCGTGATGACGACGACGTGCTCGACGTGCCGGTTTCTTTCGACCCGGTGCTCAATCCGTTGCCGGGCCTTCCACTTGCACAACCGTTTCGTTCCCTAAGAGAACCGGCGTACCGTGCCGCCCGGCGAGCGCGGCGAGACCAGGCCGCGGGATAACGCTGCTCTACGATGCTTAACTCCACGAACATCTTTCCCCGCTCCGCCACGCGAGAACACTCGCGCGAAGCAGACCCTAGGACGGCAGTAGTACCTAATCATCGGAGGCACCATGTCCCATACCAAGCGGGCGGCCCAGTTGCAGATGGGGCAGACGGACGGCGAGATGCAGGGCTGGCAACCTTTCGCGCAGGGCATCGCGCAGGCGCTGCGCAACGTAAACGCTCACCGTCGGTATGTCCGCGATTACGCTCGCCAGAATCGCGGCAGCCACACACGGGGCTGAACCGCTGACCTTCCGATTTTCAGAAGTTTGGATAATAATTCACCAAATAACCCTCACCTCCGTGACCTGCACCGCCGCATTGATCCGAATACCGATCAACGTAGACGAACGCAGGCGGATGAGACGAGGATGAGCCCACGATCGCGCCCGCGACTCGGGCGATATCGGTGGTGTGCCTGTGACGAGTGCCGCCTGGCGGATTGGTGGTTGCTGGTGTGCGACAGCTTGCGCCGTTGGGTCTTTATCCGCGACGATGTGGCAGAAGGTCAGCTGATACGGACAGCCGTGCTGGCCGGTACAGATCCCTGCCATCGGATCTGCTCGGGTTAGGATCGGTGTGGGAGCATCGGCTCCAGCATGAATGGTTGCCAGACGGGGACTTGCATCCTGTATCTCTCAGCCCACGGTGGTTGTGCTTGAAGCCATGCGGATTTGTCGCTTCCCGAGGCCTTCGGGTCTGCCGTTGCCACCACGCTGCTCGGACTGTGCCCGTCGCTTTTACATCACTGGCGAAGTCGACCAGCTACCCGAGTGTGGACCCGTCCGTCTAATGGTCTATCCTGCCTCGGACAATCCCCGTACGACCTTATGGGAGTGAGCTGTGGCGACTCAAACTAAAGTTGAGCTGATCGACGACCTTACCGGTGACAAAGCTGACGAGACGGTCCTCTTTGGCATCGACGGCCGAGAGTTCGAGATTGACTTGTCCCGCGATCACGCTGGTGAGCTTCGCGACAACCTGGCACGGTACCTGGCGAAGGCACGCAAAGTGGGCAAGCTCACTGCTGTTTCGACCACGTCGAAGCGCACGTCCAGCGGCCAGCGGCAGAGCCGGGAGCAGACCGCCTCGATCCGCGAGTGGGCGCGGGCGAACGGGCATAACATCTCTGACCGTGGCCGGATCCCGCTGGAGGTGGCGAAAGCGTTCGAGGACGCTCACCGGGGGGATTGACGGGCGTGGGGTGCAACGGAGGCGGAGGAGTCGGGTGAGCTGGCGCGGGCAAGTCCATCGGACAGTGACCTCGCCCGACTTCTGGCCTTCCTCGTCGGCGTCGGTTATGAACGTCGGGAGTGATTCTCCGCGAATGATCGTGTCATGAGATCCTCGCGCACTGCATCGCTACGCTGATGGGTGAGTTAGAGCCACCGCGCATTCGGCACCGCGGTTCGTGACATCTTCCGCCAACAGTCCGGTTCGCGGTGGTTGGCACTCAGTTCGTCACTCACCGGCCGAAGCGCCTTGTGTTCCGTACCCTCCTGCTCGTGGCCAGGAGCGCGCTTTCGAGATCAGCGACGCGCCGACCAGCTGTGATCGCCGAAGCAACGTGAGCAGGCATCTGGCTAGCGCAACCGCCTGCGACCGTCACTGATCACAAGCGAACGCCGCCACAAATGCACCCACGCTGCGCCGCCCTAGTTGCGAAACAGGTGAGGCCTTCTATCGCGACACCCTCGGCTTCGAGGTCCGCAACGACGTCGCATACGGCGGGATGCGCTGGACCACGGTCGGCCCCGCCGACCAGCCCGGAACGTCGATTTTCGGGCTTCCCGTTCGTCTTTAAGCTCGACAATCCCACCGGGTCGATGTGACCCACGACTTCAGGAGTAACCATGACCGGCTCTTCCACCCAGGGAATCAAGACCGTGCTGCATCCCATGTCCGACCTGGCGACGGCCAAGGCGGTGTACGCCGCTCTGCTCGGCGTCCCGCCGCAGACCGACGGGTCCTACTACGTCGGCTTCGAGGCCGAGGGCCAGCACATCGGGCTGGTGCCGGGTGGTGG
>JAODNG010000551.1 GCA_025465385.1 Pseudonocardiales bacterium | reverse complement strand
CGGCAGTGGTGGAAGCCAGCTGGTCTTCGCTGTCGGTCGTGGCTTGGTTGTAGGCGCGGCGCAGTAGGGTCTCGGCCTCACCGGGATCCACCCTGCGGACAGCGGCGCCGAGCACGACGAGGTCTTTGACAGCGCCGGTGGCCTCGGCGATGCGCCGCAGCAGCGGAACGACGGCAAGCGAGGTGCCCGGCGAGTACCCATCGCGAAGCAGGGCGCGTTCGAGTAGGCAACTGGCGGCGTTCCAGTCGTGTTGACGCAACAGGTAGCGGGCCGCGGCCACGCTGGCCCGCAGCATGAATTGGCTGGTGTCTTGACCGGCTTGCTGCTGCTCGATCCCCCAGCCACCGACGACGGCGGTCCACCACGCGGCGAGTTGCGCGTCGACCGCGGCGGTGACCGGTTCGGGGGTCGCTGCCTGGATGACCTCGACGACGCCGGGGTGGATCCGGTAGCGCACGGGCTCGTTCGGATCGGTGGGATCGTCGATCGGGTCGGTGGCGATCAGCGCGGCGGTAACCAGCGCAGCGACCGACGAGGCAAGTGGTGGCGGTTCACCGGGCTGCTCCAAGCGCCGCCACACGGCAGCCCAGTTCGCGGCGATGACGGTCGTGGTCCGGTCGGTCTCCTCGATCCGACACAGCACTTGCAGCAGCAGCCGCGCCGCGGCGGGCGCCGTCGCGGTGACGGTGATGGTCCTCGCGGTCAAGGTCGCCAGCAGTTGTTCGGCGTCGAGCCTGGTGTGACCCTGGGTCACAAACGCCGCCAGCGGCGCTGCCCCGTTCACCGCTGCTTCGATTTCAGCGAGCTGGTAGGCCAGCCGGGGCGGATCGGCTGCGGCCGCGTCGGCGAGCTCCAGCAGCTGGGGATGGCCCTGGGCCAGGGTGAGCACACAACGGGCCAGCGCCACGGTGTGCAGCACTGCGCGCAGGTTCGGCAGCTCCCCGACCAGCCATAGCGACTCGTCCCGGGATAGCGCGTGCACAGGCCGGATCAACACCGTGTCGGGGTTCAGCCCGGCCGGCACGATTCGGCTGGTCAGGATCACCCGCGACGGCCCCTGATGGCCGGTGAGCGCGCCGATCAGCGGTACCCACCGACGGTCGCGCCACTGGCCATCCGGGGTGAGCAAGGTTTCGAGATTGTCCAAGACCAGCAGCAGGCCCGCATCGGCGAAAACAGCGGTAAGGGTAGGCAGGAAATTGTCCAGACGCTCCAGGGTGGCAATCTCCTCGACCATCACGAACCCGTGATCGCCCAGTTGCCCGTCCAACACCACCGCCAACAGCCGCAGCGCATCACCGAACTGGTCCGGATCGGTGGGCGCCGACCAAAACGCCAACCCGATGAAGCCGCGCTGGTGACGGTAAGCCAGCTCCACCGCGCACGTGGTCTTGCCCACACCGGCCATCCCAGGAAACACCACCCCTCGACGCCCGGAGGCCGGGGCCAACACGGTACTGGCCGCAGCCATCGCCTCAGCACGGCCGACGAACCTCATCGGCTTGGCCGGGAACCCAACCATCGCCTCGACAGCGGGGCCGACGACCGGCTTCGCCTCGACAGCGGGGTCGAGGACCGGCTCCCCGACCGGACGGGCCAGGGACAGCTCGACCGCCGAGGCGCGCGGCCGATTCAGCCTATTCACCCGTGCCAGGTATAGCGTCAGCAAAATCGATATCAGGATCCACGTGAGGAGCCCAAACACGATCACCGCGGCCGAGGACATCCAAGCCTCCAAAGGGATGGCTAAGAACCGCCGACAGCCCACCCGGGCAGTCCGGCACTCCCTCACCTGCCAGATCGAGCCGCAGACCGAGGTCACACGAACAGAAATATGTACCCAGAAAAAACTAATCAGAACCGCTATTTGGTTGAGCCTGCCACAGGAATAAGCGTGAAGGATCGCCAGGTATGACGAGGATCCGTACCCAACAACTCCAACGGCGTAGTATGTTCGCGAGTGTAATGGTCTGCACACTTTCCGTTCGACCACCACCTCAACGCCCCCACGACAAAGACCCACACCACGTCGCCCCACCTAACCATCAGCTCATCGGCATGATCGGACACCTAGCTGGTGCGTGCCCCGTCCGGCGGGACCAGCTCCATATCGGAGGGACAACTGGCGGTCCGAATAGGCGGCGAACTGCGCCAAGCCCCGCAACTGGGTCGGCTGGTGACCAGCGCCAGGGCCTACCTCGTCGTTGAGCAGGTCGAGGACCTGTCGAAGAGGCGATCGACGGGGGACGCGAAACGCTGAGCCTCGGCGGCGGCGATAGTGGCCGAGTCCTGCCACCGTGTCGCGGCAGCGAATAGATCATCGGCGGTCATCCCCATCAGCTGCTCGCGCGTGATCCCCATTGTCGTGAGTAGATCATCAAGGCAAGGTTTTTGGGTGGCGGACACGTGGTTCTGGGTCATGGTGATCTCCTTAGTAGTGTTCGCCGTACGGCATCGGGATGTCACGCACAGCGGCGCCAGCCAAACCAACGTGGCAGGTGGACTGACCCGCGCACTGGGGGCGAGCTGCTAGCGATCCGGAAGTAAACCATGGCCGACGACATCCACACCCAACGGCGGTAAACGGCACTGTGTCATTAAGACGAAGAGCGTCCTCGCCATGCACCAAAGAGGGAGCAGCCCCGAACACTTTGGATAACGGTAACAAACCGTTCGTCCAAAGGCTTACTGCGTGGCTTCTGGGTGAGCAGGCGCCTGGTTGTGCTTCTGAGATGGCCTTGGCCGCGGGGATCGTCAGCGCCAGGTACGGGTGCCGTCGCCGATCCCCACTCGCGTAGCAGGATCCGTGCCCAGCGGCGGCTCACCAGCCCTCGCTCCTCGTCGGTGAAGCCACGACGACCGTAGTGACAGATCGACGACCGTAATGACAAGATCTTGGTATCCTCGGACGAACACCGCTGAGATCGCCTGCGTCAGTTGGCGTCGGACACCATCGGTCACAGCGTGGGGTCGCGGCAGTGATTCACTGCAGCCAGACCCCGTCCAGGCAAT
>JAODNG010000511.1 GCA_025465385.1 Pseudonocardiales bacterium | reverse complement strand
CTGAAAAGTTTGCCAGCGGGGATCGCCTGCATTATGCTCGCGGTCACCGGTTGTGTGGCGGCCAGCGGAACCGACCGTCCCGACGGCGTGAGTGGGCTGACGAACGCCCAGGCGCGTGGGGACAACGGCGATGGATCCTATCGCGCTCCGAAGGTGCCGCCGGGGCCGGCGGTATTCGTCGCGCACGGAGCGCCGTTTTTTGCGTACAACAACACGACGGTGCAGTCGGACAATAACCCGGACAACGACGTCGTGCTCAGCCAGATCCTGGTAGCCCCGTTCGTCATCGACGGAAACGGTAGGTTCCTGGTCAACTCCGATGTGCTGGCGTCAGCGGAGCTGACGGCGAAGGACCCTCAGGTCGTCACATACAAGATCAAACCGAACATTAAATGGTCCGATGGGCAGCCCTGGGACTGTCGAGATTTTTATCTGGCTTGGCTGGCAGGCAGCGGCACAACGCCTTACTTCGCGCCGGCGTCCACGCGCGGATTGGATCGCGTCAACGCGGAGTGCCGGGACAAGAACACGTTCGTCGAGACTTACCGATCACCGTACGCTGACTGGCGTCGGAACTATCTCCACCACGCCATCCTTCCGGCCCATATCCTTGAGCGGGAGACCGGGATAGCCGATATCACCGCGCTGAGCCCCACGTCGCCACCAGCCGTCTTGAAGAAGGCCGGTGACTTCTGGAACAGCAGATGGGCTGGTTTCAACGCAAAGACGATGCCGGCATCCGGTCCCTATCAGTTCGACGGCTCGACGACGAGTACGCAGACCGTACTGATCCGCAACCAGGCCTGGGCAGGCCGGCCGGCAGGTCCGGCGATGATCGTGCTCAGCTCCGTTGCGGACGGTGCCGTTGCGGTGCAGGGCCTAGCGAACCGCCAGTTCACCGTCGTGCAACCGTCGGCCGACCCACTGCTGGCTGATCGGCTGCGGGCGCTGTCGGGCCGCGGTGTGATATTCCAGGCGCGGGGTGGCCCTACCGCCGAGCATCTGGACCTCAATCTGCTCAGCCCGCTGTTTCGGGATCCGGTCGTCCGCAGCGCTTTTGCGCAGTGTATCGATCGCAATAAACTGGTCGACGAACTGGCCCGTGGGATACGCCCGGAAACTCAGCCGCTAGGAAGCCTCGCTTTCCTCCCAGACGATGCAAAATACGAGGATCTCTACTCTGACAAGATGGTTGCCGACGCTCAGAAAGCGCAGGTAATACTGGAGCGGGCGGGCTGGATACTCGGTCCCGACGGCGTCTATTCCAAGACTGGCCAGCGGCTTTCTTTCGCCATCAGTCACGACGGTTCCCCGGCCCACTCAAGAGAAGTGGAGCTGATCCGGACGCAATGCCGGCAGGCCGGCATGGAAATCGCTGACGGCGCCGATCCGGGCGGTGTGGGAGATGCTGTGGCACACGGCCGGTTCGATGTCGTCCTGACGGCGAACTCGCGTGCCTCCCGAGTGTGGTCGCTGGCCGATCACTATGCGGCCAATGGGAAACTCAACTACCAGCATTACAGCAACCCTGAGGTCGACGCTGCGCTGGATATCGCGGAGACAGAATATGCCGAGCCCACCCAGATGGATGCCTTGGCGAAAGCCGATCGGCTCCTCGCCGATGACCTGGTGTCGCTGCCGTTATTCCAGTTTCCTATCATGTGGGCCTACACCAACAACATCGACAGCGTCTACCGTCAAGCGTCCGATGGCGTCACCTGGAACGCCAACGAATGGACCGTCCGGTAGCTGTTTCAGTTTACCGAAGTTCAATTTGCCGAACTCCAATTTACCGAAGTTTAATTTACCGAAGTTCAATTACGCAGCACCACCGCGACGATTCCAGCTAGGTGCTCCAGGCGGGCAACCTCGGCAGCGCGGAACATCGGTCCGCCCGGACGACCGATCAGCAGGGCCCGGTCAGCCCTGCCGACCGTGGTCGCTGCCAGTTCGGTGCCCAGTTCCCGCCAGGGCCGCGGCACCCAGGGGTCTTCTGGGTCCAGGATTGTCGCGCGGCGCAGCGGCCACCAGGGCAGCTCTCCAGCGACGGTCTCCGGCGCGGCAAAGGAGGCGGCGACCCGGTGCGACTGTCCGTTTCTGACGCTGAGCACCATGGCCCACCCCGCTCGGACGATCTTAGGCACGCCATCGGTGAAGATCTGTAAGCCGTGCGCAGGGTCGGCAGCGACCTGCTCCACCAATTCCAGCTCGCGGTGGGTGTCCAGGACACCTGCCCACGGACGGACGGCGTCGACCTCGACACCCTCGACCGATTCCGCGGCAGTGATCAACACGTCGGGTAACCGGCCAGACGGAAGCTCCACGACCATGTCATCGATGGCGATGCCGGATCGGCGTTCGACGACGTCGAGGCTGAGGATGTCAACGCCGACCTCGCCCAGCGCGGTGGCCACCGCGCCCAGCGCCCCTGGTCGGTCCGGCAGCTGAAGCCGGATCAGAAAGGACATCCGCCGCCGCGCCTGTTCATTCGGGCCTCTATCATCCGGCGTTCCTCCATCACGTGCCATCAAGTCACGGAACCGCGACAGCCCGTGCGCTCGCCGGTCGCCGATTGTGACAGAGCGAGCCGCAAGCTACGCCCACCAGCCCACAGGCGGGTCACTCGGCCCCGCACTGTCCGAGGCTAGACTCGTCGGGTCAGTCAGCGACCCAGCACCACTTCAGGAGTGTCCCGTGCCCACCATCTCCCGTGACGAGGTCGCGCACCTCGCTCGGCTCGCCCGGCTGGCCGTCACCGAGGAGGAGTTGGACCTGTTCGCCAACCAGCTCGAGGTGATCCTGACGTCGGTTGCCCGGGTCGGTGAGGTGGCGGCCGCGGACATCCCACCCACCTCGCACGCCGTCGGGTTGACCGATGTATTCCGCGCGGACGTCACGCGTCCGGGGCTGACGCAGCAGCAGGCGCTCTCGGGCGCCTACGCCACTGAGGACGGCCGGTTCCGGGTGCCCCGCATCCTGGACGAATCATGACTCGGTTGACTCGGTGGTCCGCCGCAGAGCTCGCTGCCCGGATCCACGCCCAGGACATCACCGCGGTTGAGGTGATCAGAGCGCACCTGGACCGGATCGCTGCCGTGGACCCGGCCCTGCATGCCTTCCTGCACCTCGACGCGCCGGCCGCGCTCGCCGCCGCCGCCGCGGTGGACGACGGGCTGCGGCGCGGGGACCGGCCGGCATCGCCGCTGGCGGGCGTGCCGCTGGCGCTGAAGGACGTGTTCACCACCGTTGACATGCCGACGACCTGCGGCTCGCGGATACTCCAGGGCTGGCGGCCGCCGTATGACGCCACGGTCACCCGCAGGTTGCGCGCTGCAGGGGTGGTGATCGTGGGTAAGACCAACATGGACGAGTTTGCGATGGGTTCCTCCACGGAGAACTCCGCCTACGGGCCCACCCGCAACCCCTGGGCTCTCGACCGCGTCCCGGGCGGGTCCGGTGGGGGTTCGGCAGCGGCGGTGGCCGCCTTCGAGGTGCCGTTGGCGATCGGTACGGACACCGGCGGCTCGATCCGCCAGCCCAGCGCGGTGACCGGAACGGTCGGAGTCAAACCGACCTACGGTGGCGTCTCGCGCTACGGTCTGGTGGCCTTCTCGTCCAGTTTGGACCAGGGCGGCCCGGTGGCCCGCACGGTGCTCGACGCCGCGCTGCTGCACGAGGTGATCGGCGGGTACGACCCGCTGGACTCCACCTCGATCGACGCACCGGTGCCGCCGGTAGTGGAGGCGGCCCGCGCGGGTGCCACCGGCGACCTGACTGGACTCCGGGTTGGAGTGGTCAGCCAGTTCCGCGGAGACGGCTACCAGCCCGGTGTACTACGGGCCTTCGAGGTGGCCGTGAGCCGGCTGCGCGAGCTGGGGGCTGAGATCGTCGAGGTGTCCTGCCCGTCGTTCGACCATGCGCTGCCTGCCTATTACCTGATCGCGCCCAGCGAGTGCTCCTCGAACCTGGCTCGCTTCGACGGCATGCGCTACGGCCTGCGGGTCGGCGACGACGGTAGCCGCAGCGCCGAGGAGGTGATGTCGCTGACCCGCGAAGCCGGTTTCGGGCCGGAGGTCAAGCGTCGCATCATGCTCGGCACCTACGCGCTGTCCGCCGGGTACTACGACGCCTACTACGGCCAGGCGCAGAAGGTCCGCACCCTCATCACCAA